>DATFRE010000175.1:0-9376 GCA_035263545.1 Dongiaceae bacterium | reverse complement strand
GCCTCAGCCATGCCGGCCATATCCTCGGCGCCTCGATCGTCGAGCTGGCCTGGGGCGGCCGGCGCATCGTCTTCTCCGGCGATCTCGGCCGCTATGACGACCCGATCCTCCCCGATCCCTCGGCGATCGAATCGGCGGACTACGTCGTGGTGGAATCTACCTATGGCGACCGCGCCCATCAGGCGGTCGATGCCCAGGCCTTGCTGGGAGATATCATCGAGCGGACCGCGGCCCGTGGCGGCACCGTCGTCATCCCTGCCTTCGCCGTCGGCCGCGCCCAGACCCTGCTCTTCCATATCGAGCGGCTGAAGGCCAAGGGCCGGCTGAAGAGCCTCCGGGTCTTCCTCGACAGCCCCATGGCCATCGATGCCTCGGACCTGCTTTGCGGGCATTTGGGCGATCACAAGCTCGCGCCGGACCAAAGCCGGGCGCTCTGCGCAGTGGCGCATTACGTGCGCAGCGGCGAGGAATCGAAGGCGCTGACCGCCGATCCCACTCCCAAGATCATCATCTCCGCCAGCGGCATGGCCACCGGCGGGCGGGTTCTGCACCACCTGAAGCACTACGCCCCCGATCCCCGGAACACGATCCTCTTCACCGGCTTTCAGGCGGCGGGGACGCGGGGCCAGGCCATGGTGTCGGGTGCCAAGAGCATCAAGATCCATGGCGATTATGTGCCGGTCAGGGCCGAGATCGGGAACCTCTCCATGCTTTCGGCCCATGCCGATGCCGGAGAGATCCTCCACTGGCTCAAGGGATTCAGGCAGCCGCCGCGGATGATCTTCATCGTTCACGGCGAGCCCACCGCCGCCGATGGCCTGCGAAAGCGCATCCAGGACGAGCTCGGCTGGCCCGCCAAGGCGGCCGAGCAGCTGGAGACGGTGGAGCTGGGTTAGCCCTCGCACAGAGGGCCCCGCGATGCCGTCGGATTCCGGCTGACCTGCCGGAACTTTGCGCATAACCTGTCGGACCTGGAGCCATCGCCGACATCCGTCCGGGGTCATGCACCGCTTCAAATTCGTCCTCTACCGGCCGGTGCAGCTGATTCCCGTGTTGATCGGAATCAGCATCGTCACCTTCGTTCTGGTCCATGCCATTCCCGGCGATCCGGCACGGCTGCTGCTGGGCGCGAAGGCGACTCCCGACGCCATTGCTGCGATCCACGCCAAATACGGCCTCGATCAGCCGATCCCCATACAATACCTGCGCTTCATGGAGAACCTGCTGCAGGGCGAGTTCGGCATGTCCATCATCTACCGTGCCCCGGTTCTGAGCGTGGCGGTGGACCGCATCGCGCCGACCCTCTTCCTGCTGATCTATGCGGTCATCCTGGCGGTGCTGCTGGCCGTTCTCCTGGGCTCGCTGGCGGCGGCCAAGCGCGGCCGGCCCACGGATCAGGCGATCCGCCTCTTCTCCACCATCGGCCTCGGCCTGCCAGCCTTCTGGCTTGGCATCGTGCTGATCATGCTGTTCAGCATCCGCTTCGGCTGGTTTCCGGTTTCGGGCTATGGCGATGATTTCCTCGACCGGCTGCATCATCTCTTCCTGCCCGCCTTCACCGTGGCGCTGGCAACAGCACCGATCCTGACCCGCAACCTGCGCGCCAGCCTGATCGCCGAAAGCCAGGCGGATTATGTCAGCGCGGCTCGCGCCAAGGGCCTGCCGAGCCATGTGATCTTCTTCCACCACATCTTCCGCAATTCGCTCATCCCCACGATCAACCTCCTGGGGGTCAATGTCGGTTGGCTGATCGGCGGCACGGTGGTGGTGGAGTCGGTCTTCTCGGTGCCGGGGCTGGGCAGCCTCCTCGTCTCCTCCATCTTCGCCCGTGATTATCTGGTGGTGCAGGCGGTGACCCTGGTCCTGGCGCTGGGCGTCATCGCCACGAACTTCACCGTCGATATCGTGACCGTTGCTCTCGATCCGAGGATCGAGCCATGAGCGTGCTGGGCGCTGCGATTCATCGCCGCCTCGACCACCGCCTTGGCGCGCCCTCGACGCTGTTCTATGTCGGCGCGGGGCTCTGCCTGTTCTGGATCGTGGTGGCGATCGCGGCCCCCTGGATCGCCCCCTATGACCCCATCACCCAGGACCTGAGGGCCACGCTGGAGCCGCCGAACGCCACGCATCTCCTCGGCACCGACAATTTCGGCCGCGACATTCTCTCGCGCATCATCTGGGGCACGCGCCTCGACCTCCAGATGGGCGTCTTCGGCGTCCTCTTTCCCTTCCTCATCGGCACCACCATCGGCGTCGTCTCGGGATATGTCGGCGGCTTCGTCGACGTTCTCCTGATGCGCCTCCTCGATGTCACCATCTCCTTTCCGTTCTTCGTCCTCATTATCGCCATCGTCGCCGTGCTGGGGCCGGGGCTGATGAGCTTCTATATCGCCCTCGCTTTGGTGGGCTGGGTCTCCTATGCGCGGCTCGTGCGTTCGCGGGTGATCGTGCTGAAGCACGCGGATTTTGTCCTGGCGGCGCGCAGCCTCGGCTTCAGCGGCCCGCGCATCGCCTTCCGCCACATCCTGCCCAATGCGATCATGCCGGCCATCGTCTTCTCGGTCTCCGACGCCGTGCTCGATATCGTGCTCGGCTCCTCGCTCAGCTATCTGGGCCTCGGTATCCAGCCGCCGACCCCCGAATGGGGGCTGATGATCGCCGAGGGCCAGACCTTCATCGCCACCGCCTGGTGGATGACCACCTTTCCCGGGCTTGCCATCATGCTGCTGGCCACCGGCTTCAGCCTTCTGGCCGATGGCTTCGCCGAGAAGCTCGGCCTCAGGGAGTAGCCCATGGCGCTGCTCGAGGTTGCCGATCTCTCGGTGGAGTTCGCAACTCCGGCTGGAGCGCTTCGTGCCGTCGACAGGGTCTCCTTCGATCTCGCGGAAGGCGAGGTGCTGGGAATCGTCGGCGAGAGCGGATCAGGCAAGACGGTCGCCTGCCGCTCGATCCTCCATCTCCTGCCGAGCAGCCGGGCCCGCATTGCCGGCGGGCGCGCGATGTTCGAGGGGCGCGACCTGCTGAGCCTGCCGGAGCGCGAGCTCCGCCATCTCCGCGGCAGCCGCCTCGCTATGATCTTCCAGAACCCCTCGACCCATCTCGATCCGCTGATGACCGTGGGCCGGCAGGTGGCAGAGCCGCTGATCTATCACCGCGGTCTTTCGGCCCGCGAGGCGCGGCGCGAGGCGATCGAGCTCCTGGCCCGCGTCGGCATTCCCGATCCGGGGCACAATGTAGATGCCCATCCTCACCGCTTCAGCGGCGGCATGCGCCAGCGCGCCATGATCGCCGCGGCGATCGCCTGCGAGCCGCGCCTGCTGATCGCCGACGAGCCGACCACGGCGCTCGATGTCACGGTGCAGGCCCAGATCCTGCGCCTGCTTCTCGATCTGCGCGACCGGACGGGTCTTTCGATCATCCTGATCACCCATGACCTGGGGATCGTCGCCGCCACCTGCGATCATGTGGCCGTGATGTATGCGGGTCGCATCATGGAGCAGGCCTCGAAGGCGGAGCTCCTGCGCCGGCCCCTTCATCCCTATACGCGAGGACTGATCCGCTCGCGCCCGACCGCCGCGGCCCGCGGCCGGGAGCTGCCGTCCATCGAGGGCCAGCTTCCTCCGCTCGCAGATCCACCGCCAGGATGCCGGTTCCATCCGCGCTGCGCCCATGCCGAGCCACGCTGCGAGACCGGCTTGCCGCTGCCCGAGCCCGCCACGCCGACCCATGCGACGGCCTGCATCCGCTGGCGCGAGGTGATGGCTGAGGCATGATCGTCTCCGCATGAGCGTGCTGCTGCAGGTCGAGGGGCTCGAGGTCCAGTATCGGGCGCCAGCTGGCCTCGGCGATCTCGTCGCGCGGCGGCCGCGGCGCGTGACCCGCGCCGTCAACGGCATCAGCTTCGAGATCGAGAAGGGCGACACCCTGGGCCTCGTAGGCGAAAGCGGTTGCGGCAAGAGCACGCTGGGCCGCGCGCTCCTGCGGCTGACTCCGGCGGCGGGTGGCCAAGTGCGCTTCGCCGGAGAGGATGTGCTGGGCATGCCGGCGGAGAAGCTGCTGGCATTTCGCCGCCGGGCCCAGATGGTCTTCCAGGACCCCTTCGCCTCCCTCAATCCGCGGCTCACCGTCGCCGAGACCCTGGGGGAGGTGCTCGCTGTCCATCGTCTCTGCTCCCCGCGAGAGCTAGCAAGCCGTGTGCGCGAGCTGATGGCGCGGGTCGGCCTGCCCTGGGAATTCGCTGGCCGGCGCGCTGCCGCTCTCTCCGGCGGCCAGTGCCAGCGGGTCGGCATCGCCCGCGCGCTCGCCATGGGAGCCGAGCTCATCGTCGCCGACGAGCCCGTCTCCGCCCTCGACGTCTCGATCCAGGCGCAGATCCTCAATCTTTTCACCCGGCTGCAGCGGGAGATGGGGCTGACCCTGCTCTTCATCTCACACGACCTCGGTGTGGTGCGTCATCTCTGCCGGCGGGTTGCGGTCATGTATCTCGGCCGCATTGTCGAGATGGGGCCGACGGAGGAGCTGTTCGAGAATCCGCGCCATCCCTATACCCGGGCGCTGATCGAGGCGATCCCGCGCATGGCCCCGGATTCCACCCTGGCGCCCGCGCTCGCGGGGGAGCTGCCGAGCATCGTCAAGCCGCCGACCGGCTGCCCCTTCCATCCGCGCTGCTCCGAGGCGATGGCCCAATGCCGCGGCGGGGAGCCCCCGGCGCGGCGGAGCGTCGACGGGCGGGAGGTCTGGTGCCACCTCTATCCGCCGGCCGTTTGACTCCCATTGCATTGCTCATGCCTGCGTTCCAGACTGTGCCGGCGGGATGAGGGCGCGGGGATTTCCGCCCTGCGCAGCCGTGCCAATCAGGGCCGCCACCGGCCCGCTGATCAACCAGGGAGCCAATCCATGTCCGCCTCGAATCCCTTGCGACGACTGCTTTTTGCCGGTGTTGCCGCGCTGTCGCTGGCCGCCACCATTCCGGGCGCCTTTGCCGCCGGCGTGCTGAAGATCGCCCATGAGCAGGATGTGACGACTTTCGATCCCATCCTGACCATCCAGAACGCCGATATCTGGGTGCTGGACAATATGAATGCCGGCCTCGTGCGCGTGACCAAGGAGGGCACCGGGCTGGAGCCCGATCTGGCCCAGAGCTGGACGGTCTCCGACGACGGCAAGACCTATACCTTCAAGCTGCGCGACGGGCTCAAATTCTCCGACGGCAGCCCGATCACGCCCCAGGACGTGAAGTTCAGCCTGGAGCGGCTGCGCGACCAGAAGGATTCGGTCATGGGCAGCATGTACAAGGTGATCAAGTCCATCGACACGCCCGACGACAAGACCGTCGTCGTCACGCTCAGCGATCCTTCGGCACCTTTCCTCTCCACCCTCGCCATGTTCGCCGCCTCGGTCGTGCCGCAGAAGGTGGTGACGGCCAAAGGGGCGGATTTCGGCAATAGCCCCGTGGGCGCCGGCGCCTTCAAGTTCAAGGAATGGAAGCGCGGGGACCGCGTCGTTCTCGAGCGGAATCCGAACTACTGGCAGAACGACCGGGTGAAGCTCGACGGCGTCGAATGGCTCTATATCGCCAACGACAACACCCGGGTCCTCAAGCTGCAGGCGGGCGAGGTCGACGCCATCCTCTTCGTCCCCTTCAACCAGATCGACACCCTGGCCAAGGATCCGAACGTCGACGTCCATCTCGATCCCTCGAGCCGCGAGGACCATATGCTGCTGAACCACGCCCACAAGCCGTTGGACGATCTGAAGGTCCGTCAGGCGGTCTGCATGGCCGTGGATCGCCAGGCCATCGTTAACACGGTGCTGTTCGGCCATGGCAAGCCGGCGAACTCCTTCATCCCCGGCGGGGCGCTCTTCTACAATGCGGACAACAAGGTTTGCCAGCATGACCCGGAGGCGGCGAAGAAGCTTCTGGCCGATGCCGGGATCAAGGATGCGTCGTTGAAGCTCCTGATCGCCGCGGGCGACAGCATCGGCGACCAGACCTCGGTGCTGCTGAAGGACCAGCTGAGCAAGGTCGGCATCGACGTCCAGATCGAGAAGCAGGAGCCGGGCCAGGAGTGGAACTCGACCGTGGCCGGCGACTACGACCTCTCGCTGAACTACTGGACCAACGACATCATCGATCCCGACGAGAAGGCGACCTTCTCGGTCTATGGCGACAAGGACAACCGCTCCTACTACACGAACTACAAGAATCCGAAGGTGACGACGCTGGTGGACCAGGGCCGGGCCGAGATGGATGCCGCCAAGCGCAAGGATATCTATTACGCCATGCAGCAGCAGGCGGCGGATGATGTGGTCTGGGTCGATCTCTACTACAGCCCGTTCCGCAATGCCTCGCGCAAGAACGTGAAGGGCTTCTACCAGAACCCGACCGGCCGCTTCATGCTCGAGGATACGAGCATCGAGTAGCAACCCGAGACCCTCTCCCGCGCTTGGCGCGGGAGAGGGTCAGCTGAGCGGCCTGCGCGCTTTCAGCGAGAAAGCGAGCGGCAGCTTCGGCCGGTCCGCCGGCAGGCGGAACATGCGGTCCGGGCCTTCCTCGAGGCATTTGTAGAGGCGCCAGGCGAGGCGGTCGTGCTCGTGGAGCCACTCGAGCACGAGACCCGCTTCGATCAGCGCGTTCAAGATGCTGCCGATCGCGTGGTTCCACTCATGTGCCTCGCGGTTGACGATCTGCGCCGAGGCATCCGCATAGGTCGCCTCGTCGCGGAAGACCAGCGGTGCTGCGCCTTGGAAGTAGTCATAGGTGGCGATGAGGGGACCGTCCGCCTCGGTCTGCTCGAGAACGTGGGCGTAGGGATGGCCCTCCAGCAGATAGAGGACGCCGCCGGGTGCGAGCATGGCCGCCACGACCTCGGCCCAGCGGGCGATGTCCGGCAGCCAGCAGATGGCGCCCCAGGTGACATAGACCACATCGAAGCGTTCGGCGATCAGCCGGGGCGTGTCATAGACATTCCCCTCGACGAAACGCGCAGGGATGCCGGAGGCCTGCGACAGGTCTTCCGCCTTGGCGATGGCCTGAGGCGAGAAATCGAGGCCCGTGGCAATGGCTCCGCGGCGCACCAGGGAGAGGGTGTCGAGGCCGAGATGGCATTGCAGATGCAGAAGGTGCTTGCCCTGAAGCGGGCCGATCTCCGCGCTCTCGATGGGAGAGAGCACATCTTCGCCCTTCAGAAACTCGGCCACGCGGTAGAACGCCGAGCGCGCATGGATCTCCACCACCTCGCTCCAGCGCGCCTTGTTGATGGCGAAGGACTCCTCGATATCCGTCATGGCCCCTCTCCGATGCGGGAATGAGCGCTTGGCACCGAACTGCTTCGCTCCGTCAGGTTGCGCAATCTCGCCGATTGGCATCGACCGAGCGATGCTGTGCCGCGGAGAAGCCGTGAAATTGCCCCATTCAGGACCTGAGGGTGCCATGCCGGGCATGCAGACTCGAGATTCGGAGGAACTGCTGAACGGAGGGGCAGCATGGGAGTTGGGAAAGCACCGCGCTGGGGAAGGCTCGGGGAGATGTCGCTCCTGTCCCGGTTGCTGCTGGGAGCCTGGCTCGCCGCATCGCTCCTCTGGATCGGTCTCTGGCTGGACTACTTCTACGAATACTGCGATTTCAACGGAACCTTTGCCTGCGTCGTCGGCGGCTTCCTCGAGACGGTCTTTTACAGCCCTCCCGAGGCGCTGATCCGCACGTTGGGCCCGCCGGCTCTAGTCCTCATTCTCTGGCTCGCGGTCCGCTGGGCGTTGAAAGCCCGCGAGCGCCAGAAAGCGGCGCCGCAAAGGCAGGAGCCGCTCGGCGCGGAATAGGCGCTATCGGATCCCTGCGGCGCCTTTGAGCCTGTTGGCGATCACCGCCAGGATGCCCATCGATCGGCGAGATGCTGTACGCGCTCGAACTCCGCCATGGGCGGGCGCAGCGGTCCGATCTCGAACCGCTGCCGGGTGACGAAGGCGAACAGGATCTCGCCAGTATCGAAGCCGACCGAGACCGGACCGCCACCGAAGTGCCCCGCGATATCGAGCAGGGCGGAGCGCGTGCCGGCATCGAGCCGGCTTAGTGCTGCGGAGACGTCCTCCGCCTGCAATTCGAACCTAGCGTCGAAGGCCGCATCGCCGGTCGGCGTGGCGGGCGTGCTCTCCGCGCCGTCTGCCGGCATGGCGCGAAGATCGGCGGATCGGCCCTGCGTCACGACGGAGGAGCCACGCAGTATGCCATGGGGCGTGGCACTGGCCGCCGGTAGAAGCCGGAAGCGCGCGCTCGCCGACACCGGGTCGGCGATGTGCAGCAGCAGCCCGCTGAAGCGTTCGATCGTCTGGCTGTGACGCTGGCTGCCGACGCCCGTCGAGGATTCATCGGCGAGCCTGGCCGCCATCAGGTCCACGGGCAACCCGCTTACCTTGCCGAACAGCCGGTCGCTGCGGTTGACCTTGTCGCAGCCTGCGAGTCCCAGAAGAGCAAAGCGGTCGAGATCGAATCCCAAGGCCTCGGCCTCGTAGCCGAAGCCAAGCCACTTTGCGATCCGGCCCATCAGCTCGTGGCGCACATCCTCGGCGATGGTGGCGGTCGCGAACCAGAAATACCCGATCGAGCCCAGGGCGAGGCCGAAGCCGGCCATGGGCCCGTACTCGCTGTCGCCGCCGCTTTGCCAAGCCCAGGCGAGGACCGCGCCCGCAAGCGCCAGACCAGCCACCAGCACCAGCCACCGGTTCCGGCGCGCCGCCATCACTCGCCGGTCCTGGGCCGCGAGATAGGGGCCCAGCGTCGATTCATAGAGGGCTCGCAGGCTGCCGGCCCCGCTTGCGGAGTCCGATGCGGAGATTGAGGCCATCGACCTTCGATGCTAACGCAAGGGGGCCACCGACGATAGCGCAGAGGAGACCATTCTCTGTGACCGAACTCGATTCAAATCCTTGTAATCATTTGATATAATTGTGCTCGTTCGACATCGGCCTCGAAGGCCGGGCCACTCGACAAAATGCGCTCGGACTGCTACGCTCATTGAATGAACGTTCAATCAAATTACCCGAGGCGTGCTATGAACTCGACGCCGACTCAAGTAGAGGAGGAGACCCACCATGTCCTGGGGGAGGACGAGCGCGGCGGGCTGCCCTGGTGGGTCTATTTCAACCCCGAGCTTCTGGAGATCGAGAAGGAGGAGCTGTTCCGCCGCTGCTGGCAGCTCGTCGGCCATGTCAGCGACATTCCCGAGCCCGGCGACTACATGACCCTCGATGTGGTGGGGGAGCGCGCGCTTGCCATCCGCGGCAAGGATGGCGTGGTGCGGTGCTTTCACAATGTCTGCCGCCATCGCGGTTCGCGGGTGGTCAAGGCGGAGCGCGGCCATTGCCAGGCGGCCATCGTCTG
>DATFRE010000174.1:0-8782 GCA_035263545.1 Dongiaceae bacterium | reverse complement strand
GTCGCTATTGGCAGCCGTCCACCTTGCCAAAATCCATCATGACGGTGTCGACGACACCAGGTCCCGCCATGCGGGTTCGAGCCATGGCATTCTCCTCTCCGGCGGCTGCCTCGCAAGCGTGAATGGACTCATACTGGTCGTGATCCTTGCAGGTCGACCGATAGGCGTTACCCGCGGCCCCGGTATCCGCATAGCACTCTTGTGCGGCAGCCTGCCAATCTTGGGCCGCGGCTTCGAGCGTGCCGAAGCAGACAACTCCGGTTACGGCGAGGACGATCTTCACGAACCGCACTGTATGAGCCGCAGTCAGCCCGAGATATCCGTTGCGCATTGCCGTACTCCTGTGACCTCGACTCGACGCGAAGAAGGCGCGCGATCTGCTCGACGTGCCTCTCGACGAGCGAGCCCGCCCTGATCGACCCGATCCCCTCTCGCCGTGGAACTGCCCACGTCAATCTCGGGCATGGGTGCTGGAGTCCCAAGCCCGGGGAGCGGCCGCCTTCGGCCGGGGCGGCGTTGCGCCATGTCTTTGCATCTTTGGCAGGGGAGGAACGGTGGCGAAGAGCGGCCCGAGGCCTTCCGCCATGGTGGGATGCGCGAGGATAGCGTCGCGCAGCTTCGGATAGGGCAGGCCGGCGATCATGGCGGTCTGGACCACGGCCATAACCTCGCCCGCCTCGGCGCCGACCATGGCGAAGCCGAAAATGCGGTCGTCGCCAGCGCCGACGAGCGCCTTCATGAAACCTTGCCCCTGGCCGGTCGTGTGGGTTCGCAGCACCGCGCTCATCGGCAGTCTGGCGACGCGGACGGCGATGCCTTGGCGCCCCGCCTCGGTCTCACTGAGTCCCACCCGGGCAAGGGGCGGGTTGGTGAACATGCAATAAGGGATCAGGCGGTCGCGCGTGCTGCGATCCCCGCCCGCCAGGTTCTCCTTGACGATCGTGAAGTCGTCGGCGGAGACATGGGTGAACTGCGGACTGCCGGCGCATTCGCCCATAGCCCAGACCCCGGACGCCGTCGTCTCGAGCCGTTCGTTGACGCGGATGTAGCCGCGCCCGTCCAACTCGACGCCGGCCTTTTCGAGCCCGATCTCGGCGGTGTTCGGCTGCCGGCCGGTCGCCACCAGGATATTGCTGCCCTCGATGCTGCGCTCCCCCGATCTTGTGCGCAGGCGCAGGCTGACCCGCTCGCCGGATCGGCCGCTCACCTGGAGAGGCTCGGCCGCCGTCACGAACTGGATCCCCTCCTCGCCGAGGATTCGCTGCACCTCCTCGGCGAGGTCCGGATCCTCCCGGCTCATGATCTGGGGACCCGGCTCGACGACCGTGACGCGGCTGCCGAAGCGGCGATAAGCCTGAGCCAGCTCGAGCCCGACATAGCCCCCGCCGAGCACGATCAGATGGGCCGGGAGGTAGTCGAGCTCCAGCGCCTCGATGTGGGTCAGCGGTCGGGCCGCCTCCAGGCCAGCGATACTCGGAATCGCCGCGTGCGTGCCCAGGTTGAGGAAGACCTGGTCGCCCGTCAGCAGGCGCGTCCCGCCATCGTTGAGCCGCACCTCGAGGGTCTTCGGCGCCACGAAGCGCCCGGTCCCCATGATCAGCTCGGTGCCGCTCGCCTTGTAGTTCTTCAGATGATGCGCAATCTCGCTGTCGACCATGTCGCGCTTGCGCCGGCGCACCGCGGCCATGTTGACGGCGGTGGGGCCGTTCGTGGTGCCGAACTCGGCCGCATGCTGCACCAGATGTGCGACCTCGGCACTCCAGATCTCGTTCTTACTCGGCAAGCAGGCGATGTTGGGACAAGAGCCACCGATCCACCGGCGCTCGACCATGGCAGTGCGCCGGCCCGAACCGGCCATGTGCCAGGCGAGAAGCTTGCCGGCCGCCCCGCTGCCGAGGATCAGGATTTCGTAGTGTTCCGCTTGCGACATGATCTTCCTCCCTCAATCCATGAGCCAGCTGCGACGAAGCTCTGTCTGAGAAGCAGGGGCCGCGCGGGCCACGCGCGCGACATCCTGCCTCAGCAGGTAGAAGGAGGCCGCGAACAGAGCCAGGTCCTTCATCAGGAAGGGCACATTGCCGGCCATGGCCGGAAACCCGCCGGCCGAGGCTGCCCAGCCGCTCGGCATGAAGGGAATGATCGTGGCCGTCATGATGAAGGTGAGGCAAGAGCCGGCGGCTCCGAGGACACCCAGCCGCTTGTTCCAGAAGCCGAGGAACAGCAGGGCGCCGAACAGCCACTCGGCGCAGCCCAGGAACCAGCTCGCGCCGCGGATGCCGAAGACCGGATAGAGCCAGAAGATGAGCGGGCCGTTGCTGATATAGGGGATCAGCACCTGGGCCTCGTACTGGAACCACTTCTGGTAGCCGAAGAAGAGGAAGATGATCACCATCGAGGCGCGGATGACGTGATAGTCGAGATCATCATTGAGGATCCCGGACCTGATCAAAGCTCGGATGACTAGGTTCATCTCTCGCTTCCTTGCTGTGGTGGGTGAGGGAATGAGGGCCATTCTCTTCGAGCCCCGATCGCCGCCTGCTTAGCGTCTGCCATGCTGCACAGAGACGGAGCGCAGTCAGGCGCCAGCTGGCCCGCGCCCCGCCGGCTGCCGGTCCTGCCGGAAGCGGGGAACGCGCGAGGGGCCGATGAGGCGTGCAGGATCGCGCTCTTGAGCCGCTTATAGGCGGCGAGCTCGATCTGGCGCACCCGCTCGGCGCTGACGTCGTAGCGCCGGCTCAGTTCGTTCAGCGTGGCGGGCCGCTCCTTGAGGCGCCGTTCGACCAGGATCTGCCGCTCCCGTTCCGGCAGCACGCCCAGCGCCGCATTCAAGAGGTGACGGCGATGGTGGCGCTCCTCGGCTTCGGCGAGCGAGTCCTCCGGCGTCGGACGTTCGTCGACCAGCCAATCCTGCAGCTCGCTGTCGCCCTCGCTGCCCACCGGCGCGTTGAGCGACAGATCGGCGCCGGAGAGCCGACCGTTCATCGAGACGACCTCCGCCCTCGGCACCCCCAAGCTCGCGGCGATCTTCTCGGCCTGCCCGGGTGCGAGCTCTCCCTCTTCCAGCATTCCCGTGCTGGATTTGAGGCGGCGCAGGTTGAAGAAGAGCCGCTTCTGCCCTCGCGTGGTCCCGATCCTGACCAGAGACCAGCTGCGCAGGATGTGGTCCTGGATCGCCGCGCGAATCCACCAGACGGCAAAGGTCGAGAGCCGAAAGCCGCGATCGGGATCGAAGCGCTGGACGGCGCGGACCATCCCGAGGTTGCCTTCGGCGATGAGCTCGCTCATCGGGAGGCCGAAGGCGCCGTAGCGCCTGGCCACTTTCGCCACCAGGCGAAGATGGCTCGTCGTCAGCCGGGCGATAGCTGACGCGTCCTCGTCCTGTTGTGCCTTTCGGGCCAGCGCGCGCTCTTCCTCCGGCGCGAGCATCGGAAAGGCATGTACCCGTCGCAGATATCGAGGTAGCGCCCCTACTTCGAAGGGCTCGCGCGGCGCTCTCATGGCGGTGGTCATGGATCCCTCCGATCTTGCCGATCTCAGGTTTGCTCTTTTTCGTGCCGTGACCTGCATGGAGGTTGAACCAGGCGGAGAGGCCGATCCATTCCACTCAAGTATTCCGCAGATGAAGCATTCGTTTGCGCGGGTCATACCTGGGTTTAAGAACGATCAGACCTTGATTGGACGGAAGCGAACGGGCCCCTGCCGAGTGAATGGTGAGAAGATGCTTCTGTTGCTCGCGCATTGCGCGAAAGCAGCTCTGCCGAGGGCCCAACGCGGCTCTCTACGCAGCCTTGTCAGCTGTACCAAGAGTCAATTGACACGAATTTGCGCCATGTGCCATGCCAGGGTCGCGCTGGCTAATCCGGGATGGCAAAGCGGATGGCGATACTCGATCGAGGTGGCCAGCCCATCGCAGAGGCTCGGCCTTATCTCCCGGCCCCAAGAGCGGGCCACGGTCTGGCATGCCCATCCGGCAGCGAGGTTGCGGCGTGACGCCTGGACCCCAAGCGTCGGTCGCGGGTGAGGCCGTCGTCCTCGTCGTAGACGACGATCCCTCCATGCGCCAAGCCCTGAGTGATCTCTTTGGGTCCGTCGGCTTGGGCGTGCAAGTCTTCGCCTCAGTGCCGGAACTGCTGGCCAGAGCCCTTCCAGAGGTCGCCAGCTGCCTCGTTCTCGATGTCAGGCTGCCGGGCCCGAGCGGACTGGACTTTCAGGAGCGGCTGGCCAAGGCGAACATGCACATTCCCATCATCTTCATCACGGGCCATGGCGACATCCCGATGACCGTGCGGGCCATGAACGGAGGCGCGGTGGACTTCCTGACCAAGCCTTTCCGCGGTCAGGAGCTGCTGGATGCGGTGTCGACGGCGATCGAGCGCGACAGGGCGCAGCGCCGGAACCAGTCGAACGCCGCCAAGCTGCGCGCCCGATACGAGTCGCTATCCAGGCGAGAGCGCGAAGTCATGGCCTTCGTCACCGCGGGGCTGATGAACAAGCAGGTGGCGGCGAAGATCGGGGTCACCGAGATCACGGTCAAGATTCACCGCGGCAACGCCATGAGGAAGATGGGGGCGAGGTCGCTCGCGGAGCTGGTCAGGATGGCCGAAGCGCTCGACATGCATCCGGCGTGCGACGGGGAGTAAACCTTCGTATAATATCAATCGGTTGCTGCGGGGCGCAGGCTTGCCGCCCAGACATCTTCTCCTGCGAGAGTCGTGCCTGCCCCTGATTCGCCCGAAGTGTGGTCCCGCTGTCCATCAGGCCAATCATTTCGATCGTGGACGACGATGACTCCATCCGTGTCGCGGCGGGAGATCTCGTCACGTCCTTGGGCTTCGTCGCTCTCACCTTCGCCTCCGCCGAGGCCTTCTTGCAGTCGGGTGACGCAACACGGACCTCATGCCTCATTACGGATATCCAGCTGCCCGGTATGAGCGGTCTCGATCTCCAAGACCGCCTCAGGGCAGAGGGTTACCGCCTTCCAATCATCGTCATCACGGCGTTTCCGGAGCCGAAGCTCAAGCGGCGGGCGGAGGCAGCTGGAGCGGTGGCCTTCCTGGTGAAGCCGTTCGACGGCCGAGAGCTGATCGCGCGCATCGAGGAAATTCTGAGTCGGGATGAGGGGCCTTCGAAGCCCTGACGCTGGGAAAGACGTAATCGGTAAGGGTGTCGAGAGCTCGGTTGCCCCCGCTTCCGATCCGGAACCTTCCTTTGCCGACCGCCGATCCGCCAGGTGAACATCATGTCGCGCGGACCAAATCGGAGAGGCCGACTGCTCCAGCACCCATATGGTTGGGAGTCAATCGCATCGGAAGGAGCGACTGTCATGAGCCGGTTGGTCGTCGGCCTGTTCTGTGTTCTTCTGCTTCAGGGCTGTGCCAATCTGGATGCCAGCGCGGCCCCCAGGCCGGAGAGGCATATCATCACCATGTACCCCGGGGCATGGCGTTGACGAGGCCGGCGCGAGACGCCGGTGTCGCGTGCAATGGTTCGCTGACGGCGCGCTCTCGCCGGTCCCGCCCGCGGATGCAACGGCACGGGGCGGCGAGAGCTCTCGATGTCACGGAAAGAGCGCTTTACGCGGCCCTCACATGCTCGCCTTTCAGCACGACCTCGCCGGTCTCCAGCAGAGATTTGAGGTTGGAGAGAACGCGCGGCCAGCCGCCGGAGACGGCCTGGATGAATTTCGACTCCGGCCGGTCCATGCTGTGCGTGACGGTGAGCTTCACGGCCTCGCCCATAGGCTCGAGCTCCATGACGCAGCGCGAATAGCCTTCGGATTTCAGCTCGGGCTTGAACTCGTTGCCCCATTTGAGCACGAGGCGCTTGGGCGGATCGACCTCGACGACCTCGCCGGCATCGGCCGTGTGGCCATCGGCGAAGACCATCCGCCAGGAGCCGCCCGGCTTCCACTCGGCCTCCATATGCATGCCGAACCAGTACTGCTTCATGAACTCCTTGCCCGTCAGCGCCGACCAGAGCTTCTGGGGCGTGGTGCGGATGAAGGTGACGTAGACGAAGCTGCTCTTGGCCGCGCTGTTCATGACTCCTCTCCTTCCAGGGTTCTCTTGAGCTTGGCGAGCGCCGCCAGACGCGGGCGTTCGAACTTGCCGATCCAGCGCTCGGCGATCTGGTTGATGGGGATGGGATTGATGAAGTGAAGTTTCCGGCGCCCCTGGCGCTTCCAGGAGACGAGATTGGCCTCCTCCAGGATCGCGAGATGCTTCGCCACCGCCTGTCGCGTCATATCCAGCCCCTGACACAGCTCGCCGAGCGTCTGGCCGTTCCTCCGGTGCAGCCGGTCCAACAGCTGCCGGCGGCTCGCATCCGCCAAGGCCCGGAAGACGGCGTCGTCGCTCATCGCATCAATATGGAACCATTGGGTTGCCTGTCAAGAGGCGAGATCTTCTTCGCCGAAAAGAGGGCCGTGGCGTGTTGCAGCTACTGCGGATCAGGCCCTCCACCCCAACCCTCCCCCGAAAGGGGGGAGGGGGAAGTGGGCTGCCATCATTCTGCGATTTCTATGGACGCTTCCGGATTGAGGCGAAGGGTGGTCAGGCGGCGAAGCCGCCATCGATGGTCTGAAACGAACCGGTGATCATGGCGCCGTTCGGGCCGGCGATGAAAGCGACATACGCGGCGACCTCATTTGTGCGGACATGGCGCTTGATGGCCATGAAGCTATGCATCGTCTCCGCCATCGGGCCGTCGGCCGGATTCATGTCGCTGTCGGTCGGCCCTGGCTGGATCGCATTGACGGTGATGCCCCGTGGACCGAAGTCGCGCGCCAGGCCGCGCACCATGCCCTGCATCGCCGATTTGGAGAGCGCATAGGCGCTGCCGCCGGCGAAGGGGATGCGGTCGCCATTGGTCGAGCCGATGACGATGATGCGCCCGCCGGGATTCATGCGGCGCGCCGCCTCGACCGCGGCGTGATAGGGCGCGCGGACGTTCACGTCGATCAGGCCGTCGACGGCGTCGGCATCGAGGGTCAGGGGATCGCCCATCACCAGCGCCCCGGCGCTGATCACGATCACGTCCAGGGCACCGCGATCGGCCACCGTCTTGACGAGGGTGGCGCGGTCGGCGCTGTCGGCCGGGATCGCCTCGGCACCGGTCTTCGCCGCGAGAGCCTCGGCCGCCTTGGCCGAGCCCAGATAAGTGAAGGCGGTTTTCGCACCCTCGCTCGCGAAACGGCGCACAATCGCCGCGCCGATCCCCCGGCTGCCGCCCAGGACCAGGACATTCTTGCCCGCGAATTCGCTCATGACTCTCTCCTTGCGTTTCTGTAGTGAACGCTATATATATTGAACGGCGGCGTACTGCAAGGTATTTTGTAGTGAAGGCTAAAAATAATCCGAAACCGCGCGGCAGGCCGCGCGCCTTCGACACGGACGCGGCAGTGGAGACGGCGATGAAGCTGTTCCACGGCCGCGGCTATGATGCCGTGGGCGTGGCCGAGCTGAGCGAGACTCTCGGCATCAATCCGCCGAGCCTCTATGCCGCCTTCGGCAGCAAGATCGGCCTCTTCCGACGGGCCCTCGAGCGTTATTCGGTCGATGCCGGCAATATCTTCACGCGGGCGCGCGCCGGGGGTGGACCGGTCGTAGACGTCGTCGACCGGATGCTGCGGCTCGCCGCGCAGCTCTACCCGCGTCATGACGGCGTCGCCGGCTGCCTTATTCTCGATGGCGCGCGCAACAGCGCCGATCCCGAGGCCCGTGCGCTCGGCGAGGCCGCGAGGGCCGCCAGCCTGGCCGCGCTCCGCGACTTCATCGCGACCGAATATCCGGTGCGGGCAAGCGCGCTGGCGGAGTTCGTCGGCATCGCGCTCGCCGGCATGTCGGCGGTCGCGCGCGACGGAGCGGGGGAGGCGATGCTGACGCGCTTCGCCGCGGCTGCGGGCCGCGCCTTCCGGGAAGAGGCAGGGCGCCCCGGCGCGAAGACAGTGCGGCGGGGGGTGCCTGCGAAGACCAGGCGCCCCTGACCGGCCGATCGCTCTATGGCGCGCCGCTCACCTCGATTACCAGCTCGGTGATCTCCGCGCCGGCATTGATCTCCCAGCCCTGCATGTTGAGATCGAATGGGCAGGAGGAGACGACGCAGACGAGATCCATGAGCGCCTCCAGCTCGACATAGGCGCCGGGGGCCACGGGATTTGGCGGTGAGACCAGCCTTCCGTCCGGCTCGATGCGGGTATGGGTAAAGAAGTTCACGGGCTGGGGGATGACGTCGATCTCGTGGCCGAGGCGGCGCATGGCGAGCTGAAGATTCTCCGCACAGCTGGCATGGGGCCCCTTATGACCGAAGAACTCGTAGCGGAACTGGTCGCAGGCGGCGATCATCATGTCGTGGCAGCCCGCCGCGCCGTCGGCGACCAGCTTGATCATCGGCCGCCGGAAGCGGGAGATCAGCACATCGCCGACCCGCGGCTTGACCGAGAAGGTCGTGACCCAGCTATGGGGCGGCGACAGCCATTCCCGGATATTCGTGGCGTTGAAGGCAAAGAAATCGGCGGCCTGGCGGCCCTTGGGTGTGGTCACCCGGATGCGCCCACCCTTTGCCAGATGAACGGCGCGCCCTTCGCGCGCGGGAATGACGGTCTCGGACAAGGGGCCCCTCTTCGACGAAAATGCGTGAGCATCGTACAGTAGCCCCCATCGCCTGCGAAAACACAGCGATAGAGACTTCGGCCCCAGAAGCGAGGAGCGCGCCCATGACCGACCCCGCCATGAGAGCGGCCGTTCTCGAGAGCCAGGGCGTTCTGCGCGTGACGACCATGCCC
>DATFRE010000173.1:0-10332 GCA_035263545.1 Dongiaceae bacterium | reverse complement strand
GGGCGGTTGGCTACCCCCAGGCTCTTCATCGACCCGCCTCACTCCTGGCCGTCATCGGCGCCTCACCCGCGCCTCGTCGGGTGCTGGGGTTACAGCACCGGATCGCCCAGCTTCGGATAGACCTCCTGGCCCCAGACCTGGCGCTCGCGGATCACCGCCTTGGGCCGCTCGGGATTGACGGATTCAAACTCCCGGGCGAGGCGATGGCCATCGAAGATGGCATCGGCCATGTAGCGCGGGGCGAGACAGTCGCCGGCGCGCACGATCACCTCGATGCCCCGGCCGGCCCATTCGCGGCGGCGGTCGTAGAGCGCGTCATAGAGCTCGGTGCGGGATTCCCGTGCGGTGCAGAGCAGCACGGTGTCGCAGTTCAGGATCTCCACGGCATTGCCCAGCCGGCGCGGATAGACGCCGGCGGTGGGTTCGGTCGTGCGCCGCGAGCCGTCGCGATGGAGGTCGTAGGCGACCACCTCCACCTGATTGCCCGCCGGGCGCAGCGCCTCGACCCAATGCTCGGTCCGCTCGTGGATGCCCTTCTCGCGCATCATCCGCTTCATGTTGAAGCCTTCGAGAGTGAGGTCGGTCATGGGCGCCACCTTCACATGGTGGGTGAGGATGGTGACCTCCTTGCCCTGATCGACGAGCCGCTCGGCGATGCTGCTGGCCATGAAATAGCCATCGGCATCGAGGATGACGACACGCTGGCCGATGGGCTTGCCGGCGAAGAACTGCTCCGGTGTCACGCAATAAGGATGACCGGCAGAGGCGCCGGGCACGGGATCCGGCCCCATGGCGCCAAGGCCGTTGCCGACCCAGCGAGCGCCGGTCGCCAGCACGACGCGGGAGGCGCCGAACTCCAGCACGTCCTCGGCGCTGACTTGGCCGGCCCCGCGCAGGATCTCGACATTGGCCATCCGGGCGAGCTGGCCCTCGCGATAGGTGATGACCCGGCCCCATTCGGCGAGGCCCGGCAGGCGGATGACGTCGCGCAGATGCCCGCCCAGGGTCGCATCGGCCTCGACCAGGCTCACCTTGTAGCCCCGCTGGCCCAGTACGCGGGCGCATTCGAGGCCGGAGGGCCCGGCCCCAACCACGAGCGCCGTTCCGGGGTTCGGCGCCGGGATGAATCGCTCAGGGTGCCAGGCGCGCCGATATTCCTCCATCGCCGTCGGGTTCTGGGTGCAGACGATGGTGCTGCCGAGATTGAAGCGCGAGATGCAGATATTGCAGCCGATGCATTCGCAGATGTCCTCGGTGCGGCCCTCGTCGATCTTGCGCGGCAGCCAGGGATCGGCGATGGAGGGTCTGGCCGCGCCGATGATGTCGAGCTGGCCGGACTTGACCACCCGCACCATCTCGTCGGGATCGGTGAAGCGCCCGACGCCCACCACCGGCACCTTGGCGATGCGCTTCACCTCACGGTTCCAGGGCGCCTGGTGGTTGCTCTTGTAGAAGCGCGAGGGACCGGAATCCTCGCCCCAATTATCCTCGCCCGAGCCGCCGATGATGACATCCCACAGGTCGAGCAGGCCCTCGCGGGTCACGAGCTCGACGAAGCGCAGCCCGTCCTCGGCCATCTCCAGGCCCCAGGGACCCGCGAGATCGTCGATGGTGATCCGCGTCCCGATGGCGCATTGCCCACCGGCCACCGCGCGGATGGTCTCCATCGCCTCGATCCAGAAGCGGGCGCGGTTCTCGAAGCTCCCGCCATAGCGGTCCTTGCGCCGGTTGTGATGGCGCGATAGCGCATGGGAGGGGAAGACGCCGGCGCCGCCGTGGATATAGAGGATGTCGAAGCCGGCATCGATCGCGCGCCGCGCCGCATCGGCATACATCTGCATGACGCGGCGGATATCCTCCTCCCGCGCCTCATAGGTGTAGACCTTGGGGATGCCACCGGAAGGAAAGCGGTCGAAGGCGGGGGCGACATAGCGCGTCAGCAGATTGTCCTTGACCCCGCCGGCGCCGAGCTCGACCCCGGCGAGGGCGCCCCATCTGTGGCATTCGTCGGTCATGTGGCGGTGGGCGATGACGTCGCCCTCGTCCCAGAGGGTGGTGCAGATCGAGGTCGATTGGCCGACCTCGGGATGGATCGAGCAGGATTCGGTGCAGAGCGCCGCCCAACCGCCTTCGGCCTTGACCGCGCGATGGGCCGCATTGGCGCCGGGCTTCAGTGCCCCGGCGCCCGTGCATTGCGGTACCTGGTAGAAGCGGTTCTTCAAGGTCTTCGGACCGATCCGGACCGGCTCGAAGAGGATGTCGTGGCGGGGATCGCGCGGCATCGAAGGGGCTCCTCAGAAGAAGGTCCGGATCGCCGAGACGATGTCGTAGTTCTCGTCGACGATGCAGATGACCTGCCATTTGTCGAAGGTGGTGCAGGGATGGGAGATGCCGAAGCTCACCATGTCGCCCACTTGAAGCGGGCTGTCGGCGGGGATGTCCAGCCAGCAATGCTGGTCGTTGAGGTTCACCACCACATGGCCCGCGCCGATCGGCTTCACGTTCTTGGCCGAGGCATTGGGACCGGGATGGAACCACTTCTCCGGCTGCGGCAGGCGGGAATCGAAGCTGACATCGCGCCGGCCCATGGTGAGGATCGCCTTGCCGGGCTCGGGCCGCGACTGGACATAGGCCCAGACCTCGAGTGCCGCCTCCAGCCCCGGACCCAGATCGTCCACGTCCGGATGACGGCGCCGGAGTGCCGCGAAGCGCTCGCGATAGGAGCCGGAATCATGGGTCAGGTAGCAGCCGCTGCGGGTGACCGCGAAGAAGCGCTGCTTCAGATCGGCAGCGCGGAAGCGCTCGGCCACCATGTCGTAGAAGGTCGAGCCGCCCGCAGAAAGGATTACCGCGCCGGGCGCGAAGAGGTTCTCCTTGGCGCAGGTGAGCGCGATCTCTGCCAGGAAATCGAGGAAGCGCGCGACCTTGGCCTCGGTATCGGCGTCATCGGTGCCGCGCAGGATGCCCTCATAACCTTCGACGCCGCGTAGCGCCAGATAGGGCTCCGCCGCCTTGATGGCACGGGCGACGCCGAGCGCGGCCCTGAGATCGCGCGCACCTGTCCGCTCGCCGAGGATGCCGCCCTCGACCAGGAGCTGCAGGGGCCGGCCGATGGAAGCCTCCTTTGCGGCTTCGGCCAGCATCGCGACATTGGCCTCGGAATCCGCCAGCGCGTAGAAATCGAAATCCGGATGGCGCGCGAGCTCGCCGAGCACATAGCGGATGGCCTTCTTGCCGATCAGCTGATTGGCCATGACCACGCGATCGACGCCGGCATGGCGGATCGCCTGGAGCTGCTGCACCGAGCCGATGGTGATGCCCCAGGCGCCGTCATCGATCTGACGCTTGAACAGCTGCGGGCTCATGGTCGTCTTGCCATGGGGCGCGATCACCGTGCCGGAGCGGCCGAGGAAGCGGCGCATCCAATCGCCGTTATGGGCCAGCGCCGGGGCACGGATCACCGCCAGCGGCAGCGGCATGTCCTCGCGCAGCAGGTTCCAGCCCTGGCCGCCGATCTCCGAGAGGGGGATCGGCTGCAAGCCTCCGGGCATGCCCTTGATGCTGTCGTCGACGAGGCTGGCTTCGATGCCGGAGAGATCGATCATGGGAAACCTGCAGAGTTGGAGTGACGGTAGGCGCCTTTAATCCTAGTCAACCCGATACCGCGCGATCACCGCCGGGTCCAGGCGGATGCCGAGGCCAGGCGCGTCGCCTACCTCGACCATGCCATCGACCATCTGCGGCAGGCCGGTGACGAGCTCGTTGCGCAGCGGCGAGGGGGTGACGGGATATTCCATGAAGGGCGCGTCCTCTGCGCTCGCCATCCATTGCGCCGAGGCGGCGAGATTGACGCCGGTGCCGAAGCAATGGGGCAGGCACCAGACGGCGCGCCGGTGGGCGAGGGTTGAGAGCCGCCGGCAGACCGTGAGCCCGCCGGCGCGGCCGACATCGGGCTGGATCACCTTGACGCCCCGCTCGATGAGCCCGGCGAAATCGCTCTCCCTCTCCTCGGTCTCGCCGGCGGCAACTCGCGCGCCGGGATGCAGGCCATTGAGGACCTGGGCCAGCTGGCCATAGCCTTCCAGATCGTCCTCATGCAGCGGCTCCTCGAGCCAAAGGATGTCGAAGCGCTCGAACAGCTCGGGTGCGCGGATGACGGCTTCCTGAACGCTCCAGATGCGCCCCGCATCCACCATCACCGCGACCTCATGCCCGACCGCCTCGCGGATCTCCGCCAGCATCTCCAGATCCCAGGAGCGGTCGCGCCCGAAGCGGCCCCAGCCGAACTTGATCGCCGTGAAGTCGCGGGCGGCGAGGCTTTCCGCCAGCCTTGCGCCCTCGCCGGGCGTCTCGGGGAACAGCACGCTGGCATAGGCGGGGATCCGCCGGCGCCTGGTGCCCCAGAGCGCATGGCAGGCGAGGCCCCGGCTCTGGCCGACGATATCCCAGAGCGCGGTGTCCACGGCGGCCATGGCGTGGATCGCCGCACCCCGGCGGCCATACCAGCGGGTCGCGTTGTACATGTCGAGCCAGCGCGCCTCCGGGTCCAGCGCATCGGCGCCGATGAGGGAGACGGCGAGGCCGTGGCGGAAGGGCGCGGAGCGGGGGGCGGCGACAATGCTGCGGGCGACCGTCGCGTTGGAGACCGCCTCGCCATGGCCGACAAGGCCGGTATCGGTGGTGACGCGCACGAGGAGAACTTCCTGGGTTCCGTCCGCCTTCTCCTCGACCCGGCCGAGGCGCATATGAAGCGCCTCGATCGCGGCGATGAGCACCGCAGCATTCGACGTGCCTTCGGCTGGACTCATGCATTCACACGATAGCGCCGCACGGTTTCCTCATTGATCTCGATGCCGAGGCCGGGTCCCGTTGGGACGGCGACGATGCCGTCCACGGGCCGGATCGGCCGGGTCAGGAGGTCGGTGCGAAGCGGATTGTCGGTCACGTTGTATTCCAGATAGGGGCAGCGCCTGAGCGTCGCGATCACATGCAGGGTCGCGGCCACCAGGATATCCGTCGCCCAGCAATGGGGGATCATCTGCACATTGCGGGCCTCGGCGAGAGCGGCGATGCGCAGCGACTCCGAGATGCCGCCGACCCGGGCGACGTCGGGTTGAATAATGCGCAGCCCGCCGCGCTCCATGAGGTCGAGATAGGCGAACTGGGTCGTCTCCTTCTCGCCCGTCGCGATCGGCGTCGGAGAGGCCGCGACGAGGCGCCGGAAGCCCTCGAGATCATCGGGTGAGAGCGGCTCCTCGAGGAAATAGACGCCGAGCTCGGCGAAGGCGCGGCCGAGGCGCAGCGCATCGTCGAACGGGATAGGCGTGCCGATATCGACCATCAGGTCCATGTCCTCGCCGACAGCGGACCGCACCGCCGAAACTCGTCTGACATCTTCGCGGATCGACCGGCCGAGAGTTCCCCAGCCGAGCTTCATGGCGCGGTAGCCCGCCGCCTGATGGCGCCGGGCGAGATCGACGGTCGCCTCCGTCGTGTCGGGCATCAGGTCGCTGGCATAGATCGGAAAGCGATCGGCGCGCGCCCCGCCGAGCAGGCGGTGGATCGGCTGACCGACGGCCTTGCCCAATATGTCCCAGAGCGCGATGTCGACTCCGCTGATCGCATGCATCACCGCGCCGCGCCGGCCGTAAGTCTGGGTTGCGGCATACATCTTGTCCCAGAGGCGGCCGATCTCCAGCGGGTTCTCGCCGAGCAGCACCTCCTTGAGACCGCGGGAGGCGACGTGGCAGAGGGGCGCCTCGATGATGGCCTTGCTGACAGTCGGATTGGTATGGATCTCACCGATGCCGGTGATCCCCTCGTCGGTCTTCACCGGAACCAGCAGGATGGATTGACAGCCATCGCCGATCGGCTTCACCTCCGGCAGGCGGAGCACGATCGTCTCGATGTCGGTGATTTTCATCGGGCCTTGGTCCGGGATCGGGAGCAGGGGAGGGGTAACCCTCGACAAATGTAAACTTATCAGACAGATTTTCGCAAGCATCCGCAAGGCCGGGCAGAGGGAGTTCGATCATGACCAAGCCGCTGGATCTCTTCGTGCGCTATGGTCTGTCGCATCTCCTGAACGCCTCCGGCACGGAGACGGTCTTCGGCGCGAGCCCCGTGAGCGCGGAGGTCGTGGCGGCGATCGCGGCGATCCTGCCGCACTCCGTCGACATGGCCGAGCTCCAGGCGGCGGCGAGCCGGGTGATCGCGCGGGTCGCCGGCGCCGAGGCCGGCTTCGTCACCGGCTGCAGCTCGGCCGGCATCGTGACCGCGGTCGCCGCCTGCATGACGGGCCTCGACCTCGGCCGCATCGAGCGGCTCCCCGACACCAGCGGCATGCGCGACGAGGTCGTGATCCAGAAGGGCCATGTCGTCAATTACGGCTCCTCCATCACCGGCGATCTGCGCCTCAGCGGCGCCAAAGTGATCGAGATCGGCGCCGCGGCGGAGAGCGGTCTCTATCAGCTCAAGGCGGCACTCTCGGCGAACACCGCCGCCGCCATCTATGTCATCTCCCATCACTGCGTGCAGACCGGCATGATCGCGCTCGCCCCCTTCGCCGCCGCCTGCCGCGAGGCCGGCGTGCCGGTCATCGTCGATGCCGCCGCCGAGTATGGCTGGCAGAGCTTTCTCGCCGCCGGCGCCGATCTCGTGATCTTCAGCGCCCAGAAGGCGATCGGCGGGCCGACCGCCGGGATCATCGCCGGCCGGCGCGACCTCATCCGCGCCTGCTATGCCCAGCAGCGTGGCATCGGCCGGCCGATGAAAGCTGGCAAGGAGGCGGTGATGGGAGCGATCGCCGCGCTGGAGCGCTGGGCCGCGCTCGACCATGCCGCTCTCGAGGCGGCGGTCGAGGCACGCGCCCGGGCTGGCGCGGCGAAACTGGCCGGCCTGCCGGGGCTGAAGGCCTCCGTGGTCCGCGACGAGACCGGCAATCCGTTCTCGCGCGTGATCATCGCGGTCGATCCGGAAGCGGCCGGGTTCGCAGCCCATGACCTGGCGCGCGCGCTCGCTCGGGCCGAGCCGCGTATCCTGCTGCGCACTCTCTACGCCGATCTGGGCATCCTGCAGATGGATGTGCGGCGCATGGACGACGCGACCCTGGAGATGGTCTGCGCCCGCATCGCGGCGGTGTTGCGGAGCCCGTCCGCGGCCCCAGCGCCCCTCGCGGCCCCGGCCGACCAGTCGGCGGCGGCGGTGCTGGGATGGCTCGCCGACGCGCCGGGGTCCGATGGGCGGCCTCGAGTTGACTGACAAGTTTCATTGACAGCGAATTTGAGCCTGTGCCAGCATTCGGGCTTGCCGCGGAAAATCGGGCGATTTTTGCACAGCTGCGGCTCGAAAACAGGGAGAACGCAAGATGAAATTCCGGTCCTGGTTGACGCGGGCGGGAGGCGGCTTGGTCGCTACCGCTGGCGCGGCATTGGTCGGCTTCGCGGCGCTGACCGGTGCCGCAGCCGCTGAGTACCACCAGTCGCCAATCCTCGACGATGCGGTCAAGTCCGGCAAGCTACCGCCGGTCGAGCAGCGCCTGCCGGAGAACCCGCGGGTCGAGACCCCGGTGGAGCAGGTCGGCCAGTATGGCGGCACCTGGCGCAGCGGCATGGTCGGCGGCTCCGACCGCAACTGGATGTTCCGCATCACCGGCTACGAGCCCCTCGTCGCCTGGGACCGCGACTGGACGGGCAAGGTCATTCCCAATCTGGCGGAGGAGTTCTCCGGTAATGCCGACGCCACCGAGTTCACCTTCAAGCTCCGCAAGGGGCTGAAGTGGTCGGACGGGCAGCCCTTCACCTCCGACGATGTCGGCTTCTTCGTCAACGACATCGCCCGGAACAAGGATCTGTTCCCGAGCCCGCCGGACTGGCTGACGGTCGACGGCCAGATCGGCGAGTTCACCAAGATCGACGACCAGAATTTCAAGATCAAGTTCGCCAGCCCCTACGGCCTGTTCCTGCAGCGCCTCGCCAGCGTCTACGGCGTGCAGATCGACATGATGGCGAAGCACTACTGCTCGCAGTTCATGCCCGCCTACAACAAGACGAATCTCGACGACCTGATCAAGCAGGCCGGGGTCAAGAGCTGGTCCGAGCTCTACATCAAGAAATGCGCCGTCGACACCGAGGCCAATGAGCGCTGGCAGAATCCCGACCGGCCGGTCATGGAGCCCTGGATGATCAAGGACCCCTATCTCGGCGGTGCCACGATCGTCACCTTCGACCGCAACCCCTACTACTTCAAGGTCGACACCGCCGGCAACCAGCTCCCCTATATCGACAAGCTGCAGATCAGCGTGAACGGCGACGTGCAGACGCTGGTGCTGAAGGTGGTGAATGGCGAGATCGACTATCAGGATCGCCATATCGACGCCAACTCGAACCGGGCGGTCTTCATCGACGCTGCCGACAAGTGCGGCTGCCATATCGTCGAGGAGAACAACTCGGACATGAACACGGCGATCATCTCGCTGAACCTGACCCACAAGGATCCGGTGAAGCGGGAGATCTTCAACAACAAGGATTTCCGCATCGGCCTGTCCTACGCGATCGACCGCCAGGCGATCATCGATTCCGCCTATCTCGGCCAGGGCGAGCCCTGGCAGGGGGGGCCGCGCAAGGAATCGGCCTACTACAACG
The DNA here is from genome assembly GCA_035263545.1 of Dongiaceae bacterium. GTDB lineage: Bacteria > Pseudomonadota > Alphaproteobacteria > Dongiales > Dongiaceae > DASXQK01. The sequence goes on along the minus strand of DATFRE010000173.1, from coordinate 1,690 downwards.
AGAAGCTGGCCAAGCAGTACACCGAGTTCGACGTCAAGAAGGCGAATGAGTATCTCGACAAGGCCTATCCGAAGAAGGACGACCAGGGCTTCCGCCTGGGGCCTGACGGCAAGCGCATCAGCTTTTCCATCATGGTGATCCCGGCGCTCGGCGACTGGCTCGATGCGACCCAGCTCGTCGCCCAGTACTGGCAGAAGGTCGGCATCGACGCCAAGACCCAGACCGTCGACCGCACGCTGTTCTACGACCGCAAGGACAAGAACGACCAGGACGCGACGGTGTTCGAGGGCAGCGGCGGCTCCGCCGATGCGATGCTCGAGCCCACCTTCTACTTCCCGTTCTGGAACGAGTCCCTCTTCGCCGTTCCCTGGGGCGACTGGTATGCCAGCGGCGGCAAGAGCGGGGAGGAGCCCCCGGCGGCGGTGAAGAAGCAAATGGATCTCTATCGCGAGATCAAGGGCTCGGCGGACGAGAAGAAGCAGAAGGAGCTGTTCGCCCAGCTGCTCGACATCTCGGCCGACCAGTTCTACGTCTTCGGCCTCAGCACCCCCGGCAATCTCTTCGCCGCGGTAAAGAACAACTTCCATAACGTGCCGGTGGCCTGGCGAGCCTGGACCTATCCCAGCCCGGCCGCCAGCAATACCGAGCAGTACTACTTCTCGAAGTAGTCGTCCGGCGCATCCGGAGGCAGCGGCCGCCCGATCTCCCGATCGGGCGGCTGTTGCCATCCTGAGCGAGGCCGTCCGACGGGGAGAAGGGCGAATGTATCGCTTCATAGTTCGCCGCCTGATCTGGATGATCCCGTCCTTCTTCGCGGTCTCGCTGGTCTCCTTCATCATCATGCGGCTGCCGCCGGGCGATTTCGTCACCAGCTATGCCGCCGATCTCGCCACGTCCGGCGCGCCCGCCGATCAAGGGACGCTGGACAACCTGCGCCACCATTACGGCCTCGACCGGCCGCTCTACGTCCAGTACCTCTCCTGGGTCCAGAACGCGCTCCAGGGCGATCTCGGCGTCTCCTTCGAGTACCGCGCCCCCGTGGCCGACATCATCTGGTCGCGTCTCGGCATGACCTTCCTGGTGGCGAGCTGCACGCTGCTCTTCGTCTGGGCGGTGGCCTTTCCCATCGGCATCTATTCCGCGCTGCGCCAGTACCGGATCGGCGACTACATCATCACCTTCCTCGGCTTCGTCGGCATGGCGACGCCGAACTTCCTGCTCGCCCTCTTCGTCATGTATGTCTCGGTGGTCTATCTCGGTTATTCCGTGGGCGGGCTCTTCTCGCCGGACTTCGTCAACGCGCCGTGGAGCTGGGCGCGGCTCGCGGACCTGCTGCGCCATCTCTGGATTCCCGTGGTGGTCCTGGGCGTCGCCGGGATCGCCGCGCTGATCCGCATCATGCGCGCCAATCTGCTGGACGAGCTGCACAAGCCCTATGTCGAGACGGCCCGGGCCAAGGGCCTGCCGGAGCTGACGCTCACTTTGCGCTATCCCGTGCGGGTCGCCCTCAACCCCTTCATCAGCACCGTTGGCTGGGTCCTGCCGACCCTGGTCTCCGGTGATGTCATCGTCGCGACGGTGCTCAGCCTGCCGACGGCTGGGCCGATCCTGATCCAGGCGCTGAAGACCCAGGACCAGTATCTGGCCGGCGCCTTGCTGCTGTTCCAATGCATCTTCGTGCTGCTGGGGA
>DATFRE010000172.1:0-2565 GCA_035263545.1 Dongiaceae bacterium | reverse complement strand
CGTCGTCAGCCGGGCCATGACCCTGGAGATCCGCGAGGGCCGCGGCGTGGGCCCGCTGAAGGATCACATCTTCCTCCATATCGAGCATCTCGATCCGAAGCTGATCCATGAGCGGCTGCCGGGCATCGCCGAGACGGCGCGCATCTTCGCCGGCTGCGACTGCACCAAGGAGCCGATCCCGGTTCTGCCCACCTGCCACTACAATATGGGCGGCATCCCCACCAACCATCGCGCCGAGGTGGTGACGCTGAAGAACGGCAATCCCGATTTCGTGGTGCCGGGGCTGATGGCGATCGGGGAGGCCGCCTGCGTCTCGGTTCATGGCGCCAACCGCCTGGGCTCGAACTCGCTGCTCGATATCGTGGTCTTCGGGCGGGCCGCGGCGCATCGCGCGGCGGAGATCGTGCAGCCCGGCCAGAGTCAGCCGAGCCTGCCCAAGGATGCCGGCGAGGCCGCGCTCGCCCGCTTGGATCGCTTCCGCCACGCCACGGGGGAGGTGCCGACGGCGGATCTCCGCCTGGAGATGCAGCGCATCATGCAGTCGGACTGCGCCGTCTTCCGGACTGCCCAGACCCTGGCGGAGGGTGTAGAGAAGCTGAAGCAGTCCTGGGCCAAGCGGCCGCATATCAAGGTCAGCGACCGCTCAATGATCTGGAACAGCGATCTGGTCGAGACCCTCGAGCTCGACAATCTGCTCGCCCAGGCCACGGTCTCGATCGTCTCGGCGGCGAACCGTACCGAGAGCCGCGGCGCCCATGCCCGGGAAGACTTCCCGGCACGAGACGACAAGGACTGGATGAAGCACACCATCGCCTGGATGGGCGAGGACGGGAAGCCGCGCATCGACTATCGCCCCGTGCATCTGCAGCCGCTCAGCAACGACGTGCAATCCATACCGCCCAAGGCGCGGGTGTACTAGAGGACGCGAGCGATGGGCGAGTTCACCCTTCCGGCCAATTCCAAGATCCGGCCCGGCGAGAGCCACGCCGGCAAGCCGGGTGCCAAGGACCCGAAGACCTTCAAGATCTACCGCTGGAATCCGGATGACGGCCAGACGCCGCGGCTCGACAGCTACGAGGTCGACCTCGCCGACTGCGGGCCGATGGTTCTCGACGCCCTGATCAAGATCAAGAACGAGATCGACGCGACCCTGACCTTCCGCCGTTCCTGCCGCGAGGGGGTCTGCGGCTCCTGTGCCATGAACATCGAAGGGACCAATACGCTCGCCTGCACGAAATACATCTCCGACGTCAAAGGGGATGTAAGGATCTATCCCCTGCCGCATATGGAGGTGGTGAAGGATCTGGTGCCGGACCTCAATCGCGCCTATGCCCAGTACGCTTCCATCGAGCCCTGGCTCAAGAGCGAGACGCCGCCGCCCGATCGCGAGCGCCCGCAATCGCCGCAGGAGCGCGCCCGTCTCGACGGGCTCTGGGAATGCATCCTCTGCTTCTGCTGCACGACCTCCTGCCCCAGCTACTGGTGGAACGGCGACCGGTATCTCGGGCCCGCGATCCTGCTCCAGGCTTATCGCTGGATCGCCGACAGCCGCGACGAGTTCGCGGGCGAGCGCCTGGACAACCTCGAGGATCCCTTCCGGCTCTATCGCTGCCACACCATCATGAACTGCACCCGCACCTGCCCGAAGAGCCTGAACCCCGCCAAGGCCATCGCCGAGATCAAGAAGCTGATGGTCGCCCGCCGCTGAGGCGGCCAGCGCGGCATCCAGCGAACATTCGAGCTGCCCTGTCTTTCCCTCTCCCGCGCTTTGAAGCGGGAGAGGGAGTCGGCGCCGCGCAGCGGCGACGACGACGGGGTGAGGGTGATCCAAGCTCGGTATTCGAAGACCCTCACCCTCCCCATCGCTTGCGCGATGGGTCCCCTCCCTCTTCCGCTCCGAAGCGCGGGAGAAGGCAACGAGAGCATCGCTTCGACATGAGTAGCGAACGCGACACGCGATAATTCTCACTCGCTTCGCTCACGATCCTCTCGCGCGGCGCGCGAAGAACATGTAATCGTTCGCTGGGATGGACTCGAGTCGCGAGAAGCTGCTCCTCGTCACCGGCGCTAGTCGCGGCATCGGCGCGGCGATCGCGCGAGGTGCGGCGCGGGGCGGCTGGCGCGTCATCGTCAACTATGTGCGCGATGCCGGGGCCGCCGAGGCCGTGGTGCGCGAGATCGAGGCGGCGGGCAGCGAAGCCGTTGCGCTGCAGGGCGATGTGGGGCGCGAGGAGGAGGTGCAGAACCTGTTTGGCGAGATCGACCGCCGCTTCGGGCGCCTCGACGGGCTGGTCAACAATGCCGGCGTCATCGGCAAGCCGGGGCGCCTCGATCAGATCGAGTCCGCCGATCTGAAGCGGGTCTTCGAGATCAATGTCTTCGGCGCCTTCTTTTGCGCGCGCGAGGCGGTGCGGCGGATGTCGACGGCCCATGGCGGCCGGGGCGGGGCCATCGTCAACATGTCCTCGGGTGCCGCAACCATCGGAAGCGCCGGTGAGTTCATCCACTATGCCGCATCCAAGGCCGCACTCAATACGATGACTCTGGGTCTCGCCCGCGAAGTGG
>DATFRE010000171.1:0-7819 GCA_035263545.1 Dongiaceae bacterium | reverse complement strand
CCGCGTGACCAACCGCTAAAGCGTCTTAACCATCGTGTGGCCCCGCACGAGAGAGACCAATGGAGAGCCCGATGGCGACCGATCTCAAGGACATCTTCACCAACACCCAGAGCAGCCTGCGGCAGAATCCGCGCGACGCAGCGGCGACCTTCGCCGCAGCGACCCGTCAGCTGGCGGGGCTTCGCAGCGAGGCGGCGATCCGCGATTTCCGCCTCACACTCGATGAGCCCCCGGCACTCGGCGGCGGGGATGCGGGGCCGAACCCCGTCGAACTGGTCCTGGCCGCGCTCGGCGCCTGCCAGGAGATCACCTACCGCCTCTATGCCGAGACCCTCGGCATCCCGCTGAACCACGTCGCCGTCAAGGTCGAGGGCCGTCTCGATCTGCGTGGCTTCTTCGCCGTTGAAGACAGCGTCCGCCCGGGTTTTCGCGACATCCGCGCCACCGTCGAGATCGACAGCCCGGCAAGCGCCGACGACATCGAGCGCCTCAAGGCGACCGTGGACCGCCACTGCCCCGTGCTCGACATCTTGCGCAATGTCACGCCCACCAAGCTCGAGCTCGTCCACAATGTGGGGCGCCACCATGTCGCTGCGTGACTTCCGGATTGATTGAGAGGGGAAAAGCATCATGACCGTGAAGAGCACCAATCCCGAAACCATCGTGCTCCATGCCGGCTATCGCGCCGATCCGGCGACCGGGGCGGTGGCGGTGCCGATCTACCAGACCACCTCCTATCAGTTCCGCGACACCGAGCATGCGGCGAATCTCTTCGCGCTGAAGGAGCTGGGGAACATCTATACGCGGATCATGAACCCGACCACCGCCGTGCTGGAGCAGCGCGTCGCCGAGCTCGAGGGTGGCGTGGCGGCGCTCGCTCTCAGCTCCGGCCAGGCGGCCTCCGCCTTCGCCCTGCAGAATGTCGCCCGGGCCGGTGACAATATCGTCGCCTCCACCGATCTCTATGGCGGCACCTGGAACCTCTTCGCCAATACGCTGAAGGACCAGGGGCTCGAGGTGCGCTTCGTCGACCCCAGCGACCCGCAGAATTTCGAGCGGGCGACCGACGCCAAGACCAAGGCCTACTACGCCGAGACCCTGCCCAATCCCAAACTGCACGTCTTCCCCATCAAGGAGGTCGCCGATATCGGCCGAAAGCTGGGCGTTCCGCTGGTCATGGACAACACCGCGGCACCCGTGCTCTGCAGGCCCTTCGCCCATGGCGCGGCCGTCGTCGTCTATTCGACAACGAAATATATCGGCGGCCACGGCACCTCCATCGGCGGCCTCATCGTGGATGGCGGCAATTTCGACTGGGAGAAGCATGCCGAGCGCTTCCCGCTTCTGAACACCCCCGATCCCAGCTATCACGGCGCGGTCTGGACCCAGGCAGTGAAGCCGCTCGGCCCCATCGCCTATATCATCAAGGCACGGGTGACGCTGCTGCGTGACCTCGGCTCGGCCATGAGCCCCTTCAACGCCTTCCTCTTCCTGCAGGGGCTGGAGACCCTCCCCTTGCGCATCCGCGCGCATTCGCGCAACACCCAGGCCGTGGTCGACTGGCTGAAGAAGCAGCCCGGGATCACCCGCATCATCCATCCGAGCCTTTGGACCGGCGAGCAGAAGCGCCGGGCCGAGACTTACATGAAGGGTGGCCTGGGCGGGCTCCTGGGCTTCGAGCTCGCGGGCGGCAAGGAAGCCGGACGGCGCTTCATCGATGCCCTCCAGCTCTTCTACCACGTCGCCAATATCGGCGATGCGCGCAGCCTCGCCATCCATCCGGCGACGACCACCCATTCGCAATTGTCACCGGACGAGCAGCTCGCCACCGGGGTCTCGGACGGCTATGTGCGCCTCGCCGTGGGGCTTGAGCATATCGACGACATCATCGCCGATCTGGAGCAGGCGCTGAAGGCGGCGAGCGTGGCCAAGGCCGCGGAGTAGAAAGGCGGCGCGCTCCGTCGCCGGGCGGGGATTACCGCCGCCCCCGCCTGCGCCTTTGCCCCGGGGCGGGCGCGTGATAGGCTCCGCGCGCCATGCCCCGAAATCACAAGTTAGCCGGCGGTCCGCCGGGAGAGCTGAGGTCTCTCGGCTCCTATCCGCGCCGGCGCCTCCGGCGCAACCGCTCCCATGACTGGATACGGCGCCTGGTCGCCGAAAGCCGCCTGGCGCCGGCCGATTTCATCTGGCCGGTCTTCCTGCAGGAAGGGGGCCAAGCGCGCGAGCCGCTGCCCAGCATGCCCGGCATCGACCGGCTCTCCATCGAGGCCCTGGTTGATGCGGCCGGCGAGGCGGCGGAGCTCGGCATCCCGGCGATCGCCCTCTTCCCTTTCGTGTCGCCGGCGCTCAAGGGCGAGGATGGGGCGGAAGCCTGCCGTCCGGACAATCTCTGCAACCGGGCGATCCGGGCGCTCAAGAAGGCGCTGCCGAACCTGGGTGTCATCTGCGACGTCGCCCTCGACCCCTATACCAGCCACGGCCATGACGGATTGCTTGCGGGCGAGCGGATCCTGAACGATGAGACTGTCGAGGTCCTCTGCCGCCAGGCGCTGGCGGAGGCCGAGGCCGGGGTCGATGTTGTGGCGCCCTCGGACATGATGGACGGCCGCGTGGGGCGCCTGCGCGACGCCCTCGATGCCGCGGGCCATGCCGAGGTGAAGATCCTCTCCTATGCCGCCAAATACGCCTCCGCGTTCTATGGTCCCTTTCGCGATGCCATCGGCTCGAAGAAGGCGCTGAAGGGTGACAAGCGCACCTATCAGATGGATCCGGCGAATGGCGATGAGGCCCTGCGCGAGGTCGCCCTCGATATTGCCGAGGGCGCCGATATGGTGATGGTGAAGCCGGGCTTGCCCTATCTCGACATCGTCTATCGCGTGAAGGAGGCCTTTCGCCTGCCGACCTTCGTCTATCAGGTGAGCGGCGAATACGCGATGCTGAAGGGTGCGGGTGAGCGCGGCTGGATCGACGCCGAAGCGGCCATGCTCGAAAGCTTGCTTGCCTTCAAGCGTGCCGGCGCCGATGGGATCATGACCTATGCGGCGGTCGAGGTGGCACGGCGCCTCAAATCCGGCTGATCCCCATGCCTCGCTTTGGTTCGGCCGCAGCCCTGCTCGCGGCGTCGATCGCGCTGGCCGCCTGCAGCTCGCAGAGCAATGAAGGGTTGCGCATCATCGTCTCCAGCGGTCCGGTCTATGACGTCCCGGCGCGCGACGACGCGCCGAAGGTGAAGCCGGTGCCACAGCCCACGGGCCGTGGGACGCTGATCCTGGAAGGGGGCGGCGACTCCCTCGACGCGGCGAGCCAGATGACGGTCGCGCTCGCCGGCACCAAGCCCCAGCTCTGCCTGCTCGAATCCACCGCCAAGGGCACGGGCGATGCCTATCACAAGTTCGACGGCATCAGCGGCTTCAAGATGCTCACCGTCAACCTGGCGGCCAACAGCTCCCAGCAGATGCGGGTGGTCGAGGCGCTCGAGGCCTGCACCGGTTATTTCATCAATGACGGCGACCCTGTGATGCTCTCCCGCGCGCTGCGCCCTGATGCCAACGAGACCCCGGCTCTCAAGATCATCCGCCAGCACTATGAGCGGGATGGCGCCGTTATCGCCGGCACCGGCGCGGGATCCATGATCGCCGGCGATCTGACGCTCTGTGCCTGCGGACCGGAAAGCAGCGTGGAAGCCCTCACCCGAGGCACCATCTTCGAGGCTCCGGGCTATGTCTTCGTCCATGGCGTGCTGATCGACACCCATTTCTTCACACGCGGCCTGATCGGCCGCCATCTCTACGCACTCGCCGATACCAAGGAGCCCGTCGGCGTGGGCATCGACGAGACAACGGCGGTGATCGTGCCGGGCAATGGCGGCCCCTGGCAGGTCATCGGCCAGGGCAGCGTCGCCCTGATCCGGCGCGGCAATGCCTCCAGCGTCAAGCATCTGCAAGACTTCACCCTCAGCATCCTCAATGCCGGTGACAGCTTCGATCCGGTGACGGGCCGCGTCGTGGTGTCGCCCAAGCGCAAGCCGGTCCTGCTGGTGCGCAGCGCAGATGTGCCCCCCATCGAGACCACACATATCTTTGATCCCAATCAGGTGCTGACCATGGTGCAAAACCTAGCGCAGTCCAAAAGCGCGGTTGCCCGCGGCTATGACGATGCCAGCAGCATGGCGGTCCAGATCACCAAGGGGTTGGATTCGACCGCCTATAGCGACGGGTCCTCCATGACCATTCTCGATCTCGAGCTCGGGATCGTCCGCGCCTCGCCCAGCTAGTGCTGTTTCACGCCGCGCAGCGGGCGAAGAACACCGCCATGCAGCGATTATGCCAGGGAAGTGGGCTGCCCCGGCCATGGAAGCCGACATGGCCGCCGCCGCGTGTGAAGAGCGGCAGCAGCCGCGGATTGCCGGCCCAATCGACATCGCGGTAGCTGGCGAAAGGAATCCAGGGGTCGTTGCGGGCGTGGATGATCAGGGTCGGCACCCGGATCTCCGGCAGCAGCGGCAAGGCCATGGCGCGGCGATAGTAGTCCGGGGCACCGGCAAAGCCCATGAGCGGGGCCAGGATCCGGTCGTCATAGTCGTAGATGGTCTGGATCTCGCCGAGGATGCGGCGCGTCGAGGCCGGCAGATCGAGGCTCCCGGACTCGCGCTTCAGCCCTGCCAGGATATGGCGGTGATAGAGGCGGTTGCGCCGGCGCATGATCGCGCGCCGGGCCACATCCAGGTCGATGGGCGCCGAGATGCTGACGGCGCCCCTCACGATGGCGCGCCGACCCGTCTCTCCCAGATATTTCAGCAGCAGGTTGCCGCCCAGGGAGTACCCGACGAGCAGCAACCCGCTTCCCGCCAGCCGCCCGTCCATCTGGCCCAGGAGCTGGCGCAGATCCTCGCTGCGGCCGGCATGGTAGCGCGAGCGGCAGAGATCCTGCGAAGGACCGGCGCCGCGGAGGTTGAGGCGCAAGACCGGATAGCCCTGCTCCAGCAGATGGCGGGCGCTGGTGCGGATATAGACGCTGTCCTCCGAGCCCGTGAGCCCGTGGAGCAGGATCACCAGAGGCCGCTGGCCTTGCACCCCTTCCCGCTCGCGATGAGGGCGGTGGAGGCTCGCCACCAGCCGGTCGCCGTCGGTCATGGGAAACTCGAGGCGCTCCGCCGGATAATCCGTGAGGGAGGGCTTCTGATTCAGAATGTAGTTCCGCAGGGTCTGCAGGTCGCGGCCCCACCAGGGCATGCGGCTGCGAAAGCGCGGGAAGGTCAGGGGCGCGCCAGCCATCCGCGCACGGGCTCGATCTGCCCTGGCGTCATCAGCGGCGGCCAATGGCCGATGCCGGGAAACTCCACGAGCTCCGCCTTCGCCGCCATGGCGCGCGCGGTCTCAGCCAGAAGCAGGTCGGACTCCGCTCCCCGCAGCAGCAGCACGGGACAGGTGATGGCATTCCATAGAGCCGTCAGGTCGACATTCACTGCGGGCTTGGCGAAGCCCTGGGCGATGGCCGGGTCGTAGGCGAGGCCAAGACGCCCGTCAGCGAGGCGGCGATGGCCGAAGCGGGCGAAATGGTGCCAGGCCTCGTCGTCCACCACGCCGATGAAAGCGTTGATCTGGCGCAGGTAGGCCTCGAGCTCGGCGAGATCCGCAAAGCTCGGATCCTTGCCGACATAGCCCGCCAGCCGTTCCAGCGCCTGGCGTGGAATGAACGGGCCGATGTCGTTTAAGACCAGTCGGCGGATGGGAGTGCCGGGCTGGGCGGCGAGCGTCATGCCGATGAGCCCGCCCATGGAGGTGCCGACCCAATCCACCGTCTCGGCACCGAGATGGGCGACCAAAGCGGTCAGATCGGCGCAATATTGCGGCATGCCATAGCCCGCCGGATCCTTGAGCCAGTCGCTCTCTCCGCGTCCGACCACATCCGGGCAGACGACATAGCGCTCGGGCGCCAATGCTGCCGCGAGACGGTCGAAGTCCCGACCATTGCGGGTCAGCCCATGAATGCAGAGAACCGGCGGTAGCTGGTTCGGCCGGCCCCAGGCGACATAGCTCATCCGATGGAAGCCGGAGCGCGAGAGACCGCGAATCCGGCCGGCGCGCATGGACAGGCGATCGCCGCTCATGTTACGGGAGCCTCCGCCATGAATAGGACCTCGAACCATCGCCTGGGCGTGGTGCTGGTTGCATCGGCCGCCTTGTGGTGGAGCACTGGCGGCGTGTTCCTCCGTGCGGTCCATACGGACCCATGGATGACGATATTCTGGCGCTCCGCCTTTGCTTTCGTGACCATGTTCCTCTTCATTGCGATTCGCAAGCGCAAGGAGACTCTGGCCCATTTCCGCGCGGTGGGATGGCCCGGTGTGATCATGGGCCTCTGCTTCTGCGGCGCCTCGTGCAGCTACGTCCCGGCCGTCCTTCTGACATCCGTCGCCAATGCCCTCATCCTCCAGAGCCTGTCGCCTTTCGTGGCGGCAGTCCTTGGATTCCTCGTCATGCGGGAGCCGATCGCGCTTCGGACCTGGATCGCCATGCTGGTCTCGGCCTTCGGCGTCTATGTCATGGTGGCCAATGCCGTCGGCGGCGGCTCCTTCCTGGGCAATCTCCTGGGTTTCGCCATCGCCCTGTTCTACGGCGGCGCCGTCGTCGTGACCCGCTACAATCACGGCGTCCAGATGCTGCCGGCCTCCTGCCTCGCGACCATCTTCTCGATGATTCTCAGCCTCTCGGTCCTGACGCTCTCCGGGCGCAGCCCGCTTCACGTCGACGGCCACGACCTTTTCTTCCTCGCCGGGTTCGGAGCCCTCCAGCTCGCCGGCGGGATGCTGCTCTTCACCTATGGCGCGCGACTCATTCCGGCGGCGGAGACCGCGCTGCTCTCCTTCATCGAGACCATCGCCGCGCCGATCTGGGTCTTCGTCCTTTTCGATGAGAATCCCGGCCTGCGCGCGCTCCTGGGCGGCGCCATCGTGCTGGTGACCGTGATCGTCTATACGAGCCTGAACATCAGGCGCCGGGCTCAGCTCGCCGCCATCGGTTGATCGTTGGTGACGACCAGGGTTTCCGGGTGGAAGCCGTTGAAATGGGTCGCCGTCGCATTGGAATATGCGCCCATCCGGTCGATCTCGATCCAGTCCCCGTCCTCGATGTCCGCGGGTAGGTTGAAGGTTACCGGCAGCACGTCGAGAGAATCGCAGGTCGGGCCGTTGAGGATGAAGGGCTCGAGGGGAGCGCTCGATTCGCCGCTGAGCCGCACCATCCGGGACGGCAGCTTGACCTTCGACGCGACCATCTCGTCGAAGGAGCCATAGATCCCATCATTGATATAGAGCTGGTTGCCCTTGCGCAGCTGGACTTGAACGACATTGGAGACCGCGTGGGCAACCAGCCCCCGGCCCGGCTCGCACATGAGGACGCAATCCCGGCGAAGCTTCAGCGTCTTCACGCCTTCCTCGATGGCGGCCATGAAATCCTCCAGCGGGGGCACGTGGGCACCGACGTAATGCGCCGGAAAGCCGCCGCCGACATCGAGGATCTGGAGCGGCGTGCGGGCCGCTTCCATGGTTTCGCCGACAAGGGTGAGCGCATCGCGATAGGCGCTGGGCACCAGGCATTGGGAGCCGACATGGAAGGCGAGGCCGACCTGGCAGCCATTGGCGCTTGCGGCCCGCAGGAGCTGGGCGGCGTCGGCCGGCTTGGCCCCGAACTTCGCCGAGAGATGGAAAAAGGTGCCCTCGACCGGCGGCGTCTCCAGCCGGACGACGATGCAGACCCCCTCCCCCCCACCGGTTTCGTCCACGACCTTCGCCAGCTCCTTCTCATGATCCACGACGAAG
>DATFRE010000170.1:0-3547 GCA_035263545.1 Dongiaceae bacterium | reverse complement strand
GACAGCTTCTTCGCCTTCGGCCTGTTCGAGCTCGCCAAGCGTTCCGGCTTCTTCCCGCCGGCGCTGGTGGACACCTTCGAGCCGGTCATCCAGGAGGAAGGCCGCCATATCCTCTTCTTCGCCAATTGGGTCGCCTGGCATCGGCGCAACATCCCCCTGTGGCGCCGGCCGCTGTTCTTCGCCAAAGTCGCCGGCGTCTGGGCCTTCCTGATCTGGGAGCGGATCAAGACCGCGCGCGATGTCGGCGGCAATGCCCAGGACAACAACTTCACCGTCACCGGCAGCCAGTCCATCGGCGTCGATGTCGATGTGGCCGGGCTGATGGATACCTGCCTGGCGGAGAACGACCGGCGACTGAGCGGCTACGATCCCCGCCTGCTGCGGCCCCGGATGGTGCCCCGCCTCGTTCGGCTGGCGCGGCGAACCTTCCTGACGTCGAAGCAGCGTCAGGGCTGACCGGGGCCGCTTGGCATGAAGCTTTTCGGCATCCTGGCGCTCCTCCTGGGGCTCCTGGCCGGCACGCTCCTGATCGCTCATTACGGGGTGGCCGCGGTCGCCGCGGCGCTGCTCACCATCGGCTGGCGAGGCTTCCTCGCCATCCTCGTCATCCATCTGGCAATCCTCGCGCTCTGCGGCCTCTCCTGGTTCGTGCTGGTGCCGCCCGGTGAGCGCAAGGGCCTCTGGCCCTTCGTCTGGGGCCGCCTCGTGCGCGAGGGTGGCTCCGAGCTCCTGCCTCTGTCGCAGCTGGGCGGCCTGGTCATGGGCGGCCGTGCGGCGAGCCTCGCCGGCCTGTCCGGCCGGGTCACCGCCGCCTCCTCGGTCGTCGACGCGACGATCGAGCTGCTGGCCCAGCTCGCCTTCGCCACTTTGGGGCTCGGCCTCCTCGTGTCGCTGCGTCCCGATGCCCCGTTCATCAGCGCGACGGCGGCGGCTCTGGCGGCGGCACTCGTCGGCATCATCCTGGTCATCGTCTTCCAGCACCGCGGCTTCGTGCTGCTGGAGCGGATCGCCGAACGCCTCAGCCGGCAATGGTCGAGCACTGGCGGCTGGTCCGCCGGCACCATCCAGCACGTCATCCTGCAAACCTATGAGCGCCATGGCCGGCTGCTGGCCGGATTCCTGCTCCATCTTCTGGCCTGGATCGCCGGCGCCATCGAGATCTGGATCGCCCTGATGTTCATGGGCATCCATTTGCCGCTGGCGGCCGTCATCGCCATCGAAGGGCTGCTCGCCGCGGCCCGCGGCATCGCCTTTGTCGTTCCCTCCGCGCTCGGCGTGCAGGAAGGTGCCTATGTGGTGCTGGGCGGGCTCTTCGGCCTGCCGCCGGATACCGCACTGGCACTTTCCCTGCTGAAACGCGCCCGCGGCCTCGTGCTCGGGGCGCCACCCTTGCTGCTCTGGCAGATCGCCGAGAGCCGCCGGCTTCTGCGCCGCCGCAGGACCGCCGCCGCGGCCTCGAACGGGCCGGCCATCCAGACCTCGCGGCCGGATCGGCGCTAGCGCCATGGCCCAGCGCGTGATCGATCCCGAGCGCGTGGCGCCTTATCTCGATCGAGCGCTTGCCGCCGCCATCATTCCCGAGCTACCGAACCGCAGCGAAGGCAAGGTCCGCGACAGCTACGACCTCCCCGATGGACGGCGCATTCTCATTGCGACCGACCGCCTCAGCGCCTTCGACCGGGTGCTCGCCACCATACCGCTGAAGGGCCAGGTGCTGACTGAGACCGCGCGCTTCTGGTTCGAGGCCACGCGCGCGATCTGTCCCAATCACATCGAGGCCTATCCCGACCCCAACGTCACCGTCTGCCGGCGGCTTTCGATCCTCCCCGTCGAGATCGTCGTTCGCGGCTGTTTGACCGGGACCACGAAGACCTCGATCTGGCCCATGTACAAGGCGGGACGGCGCGAGATGTACGGCATCCGCTTCCCCGAAGGGCTGCGCGAGAACCAGATGCTTCCCCAGGCCATCGTCACGCCCACGACCAAGGCCTTCGGCGCCGGCCATGACGAGCCGCTCTCGGCCCGCGATATCGCCCAGCGCGGCCTGATGACGGAAAGCCAATGGCAGACCACCTCCGGCTGTGCTCTCGCGCTCTTCGCCCATGGGCAGCGCGTCGCTGCTTCGCGCGGACTGATCCTCGTCGATACGAAATACGAGTTCGGGCTCGATGCCGAGGGCCGCGTCACCCTGGCCGACGAGATCCACACGCCCGATAGCAGCCGCTACTGGCTGCAGGACAGCTATGAGCGGCGCTTCGCGGCGGGTGCGCCGCCGGAAAGCTTCGACAAGGACGTCATCCGCAACTGGATCCTCGCCCGCTGCAATCCCTATGAAGATCCGATCCCCGAGATCCCGCGCAAGATGAGGCTCCACACGGCGGCCGTCTATGTCAGCGCCTTCGAGACGATCACCGGGGAGAGCTTCGCATGGCCGGACGCCCGCATCGCGCCGCTCGATCGCATCCGCAGCGCCTTGCGGAACTATCTGGCCTGACGGCGTGGTTCTTTTTCACCGCGCCATCAAGGTCTTGTGATCATGCGTGCGTGGACGCCCGGCGCCGGGCGGCACAGAGTGGAGCGCGGCTGTTGGCGCCCGGAGGCGCGGAAAGCATGACGTCGAAAGCCGTCTGGCTCATGGCTGGATCGCTGGCTCTGGTAAGCCTGGCCGGTTGCGGCCTCGGCGGACGCGCGCACGGCCCGCCCTCGCCGAACACATCGGCCGTCGTCGATATGGGCTTCGCGAGCTTCCAGCCCGAGACCGTCCGTATTCGCGCCGGCCAGTCGGTCGAGTGGCGCAACACCTCCGTCATCACCCATTCCGTCACCGATGACAGCCGCCTCGCCTCGAAGCCCCAGGACGCGGCATACCCGACGGGAGCAACACCCTTCCGCTCCGGGGACATCCATGCCGGCGATGTCTTCTCCGCCGCCTTCCCGGTGGCGGGGACCTACAAGTATTTCTGCACGCATCATGAGGGCAACGGGATGGTGGGCACCGTCGTAGTCGAGCCGGCCGGACAATAGTGCCGCGCCCGCAAGGCGCGACGATCCCTCATCCGGACGGGCGTCAGTAGATCAGGGTGCAGGTCAGATCGAAGGCTTTGTGCGTGGCATCGCGGGCATGCATCTTGCATTCGCCCTGGGCGGACAGATAGATCCCGGTGCCCCCGGTGACGGCCATCGAGCCATCTTGCGTGTCGTAAAAGGGCCCCTCGAGGGTGATCTGCCCCTGCTCGAGGGTCAGCGAACGGAAGCACTCCCAGGCCTCGTTCACGATGGTGCGGATGCACCAGCCATTGTCGTGGCCGAGCAGGGTCTTGTCGTCCTTGTCGTAGAGCTGGTTGGCGAAGGTGATGTTGTCGCCCACGCTGTCCCCCTTGGCGCCCATATCGGTCAAGGTCTGGTTGGTGATGCGCTCGACGAGGCTCATCTGCTCCGCAGCCGAGGCGGGCATCCCATGCCATCCCAGGGCCGCGGCCAAGGCTCCGGCGATGATCGGCAGGCGAAGTTTCATGTGCATGTCGGCGCTCTCCCCGCCCCGGTCGCA
>DATFRE010000169.1:0-3547 GCA_035263545.1 Dongiaceae bacterium | reverse complement strand
CGTGGTATGCCCAACTCTCCCGTTTTGATTTGGACCAAGTGAGGGGACCTATGCGGGATAAGTTGATCGATGCCGCCGGTGAAGAAATTTACCTGCACTGGCTCAAGGTAAGGCAGGCTCTCACAGATGCGGTAGCGGTTGGTGCATTGCGGCCCACTCATTTGCGAGGGTTTAAGCCCCCCGACTAAGGGAAAGCTGCTTGATGTCCGGATCGGGTCAATCGCGTCGATTTCGTTGTGCCTGCCGTAGGTCCGCTCACCCTCCAACAGCGGACATGCTGTTTGGCCATTGATCCCTTGGTCTGAGCATGATTCAAGCTCCCAAAGGGGAGCATTGAATCATGCTTCGATCCGCGTTTGGCTACGCACTTATGAGTCCACTCGATAGCTCCTCCGCAGAGCGAAGTCGACGCCGCAATGGGAACGGGGCAGCTAGCGATGGGCGTTGCCAAAATGGCCGACTTTCCGGTTGTCGGTATCCCCCCTGAAAGGGGGCGAGGGGGAAAGAAGAAAGCGAGGGCGAGAGAACCATCGCCCCAGTTGGCAAGGCTGACCTCGCCCGCTACATCTCCAGCGCCATGACCGATGCCGAGCTGCTGCGCCTGATCGTGACCGCCCTCAGCGAGGGGCGCGCCGAGATCGCCTTTTCCGGGGGGCTCGAGAGCCATATGGACTTCCCCAGCGTCGTGCTGGTGGTGGCCGGCTATTTCGGGTTCTGGCGCGGGATGGTGCGCGCCCGCATGCGCCGGCGCTTCATCGCCAAGGCCATGGCCGATATGAAGACCTGGCGCAGATCCTGGAGCTTTCCCGGCATCACGCTGCGGGGCCATGGCGAAGAATGCCAATCGCCCCAGGGCGACTGGCGCGCCTTCGCCCAGGGGCTCAAAGAATCACGGCTGAAGGAGCTACCATAGGTTCCGGCCGTCGATGACCTGGACCGGCTGGGCGTCGAGATCGAAATCGTCGAACAGCCGCGCATTCACGGCGACCCGCATCTTGCTGAAATCCGGCTTGCCCTCGACCCAGCTCGGCGATTCCGAATAGGTGCCGCAGCCGCAGGCCGGGCAGAAGTGATGCTTCACGGTCTTGCTGCGCCAGAGATAGGTCGAAACCTTGCCATCCGGCGTGGTGAGCCGGAACTGCGCCGGCGTGTAATAAGCCCAGAGCATACCGCGCTTGGAGCAGAATGTGCAGGTGCAGCGGGTGAGGCCGGACGGTGCTTCCTCGAGCTCGAACTTGGTCTCGCCGCAATGGCAGCTTCCCTTGACCGGCATGGCGCATTCCCTCCGACATTTGATTGGGCGGGGATCATCGGGCGCCAGGTTGTGAGAGATCAATTCAAGTTAGTGTTAGGCTGCCTCGCGCGATGATGCCGGGGGAGAGCCAGGGTTGAGCAAACCAGTCGCACGGTCGGGGCCCGGCGCCTGGCACGAGCCGGCGCCGCTTTCCTTTCTGGCGCGCCGTCCCTCCTATCCCTGGATGATCGTCGGCACGGTCTGCATCGGCGCCTTCATGGGCCAGCCGCGACTTGACATGTACGCGTTATTCGGTATATATTACTAGTTTACCGTGCGTAAGCGTAATTGCCTGCAGATTGTCTGCAGAAACAGGGACCGTGGCCGGTGGGTCACAGTTTTTTGGAGAGGAGGAAGGCGAAATCAGGGCGGCGCGGAGATGTCGATGGCGAAATACTTGTCGTTGATCTGCTTGAAGGTGCCGTCGGCGCGGATCTGGCGCAGCGCCTTGTTGAAGGCGTCGAGCAGCCGGGTCTCGTCCTTGCGGACCGCGATGCCGGCGCCGGTCCCCAGGATGTCCGGATCGGTGAAGGCGGGTCCGACGAAGGTATAATCCTTGCCGCGATCGGTGTTGAGGAAGGATTGCGCGAGGGAGACAGCGTTCCCCACGACCAGATCGATATTGCCGGCCACGAGATCCTGCAGCGCCGCCTCGGTGCTGTCATAGAGCACCGGGACCGCCTGGTAGAACTTGCTGCGAAGCAGCTTCTCATAGACGGTCCCGCGCTGCACGCCCACGCGCTTGCCCGCGAGGCCCGCCACCGAGATCTCGATATGGGCGTCCTTGGGCGCGATGAAGCGGGTCGGGGTGTCGTAATAGGGATCGGTGAAGGCGATCTGCTGGCTGCGCTGGGCGGTGATGGAGAGCGAGGAGATGATGGCGTCGTAATCACCCGCCTGGAGACCGGGAATGATGCTGTCCCAGTTCTGGGTGACGATCTCGCATTTGGTCTTCATCTGGGCGCAGAGCGCCTTGGCGATGTCGACATCGAAGCCCGCCGCCTGGCCGTCCTTGTCGATGAAGTTGAAGGGCGGGTTGGCGCCCTCGGTGGCGATGCGCAGCGCCGCCGGGGCGCCGGTGCTGGCGACATACGAGTAATAGCCGGCGCCCACGGCCAGCAGGGCGACCAGGATGATGAGGAGTTTCTTCATCGCCGGAAGGCGGGACGGCGACCGGATCGGCGCGGCATGGCTCAGCGCATGCCGCTCAGGAACTGGCGGCAACGATCCGATTTCGGGTTGCCGAAGACATCCGCCGGCGCACCTTCCTCCTCGATCTTGCCCTGATGCAGGAAGACGACATGGGAGGCGACCTCGCGGGCAAAGCTCATCTCATGGGTGACCACGATCATGGTGGTCCCCTCCAGGGCGAGCTGGCGCATCACGCGCAGCACCTCGCCCACGAGCTCGGGATCCAGCGCCGAGGTCGGCTCGTCGAAGAGCATGACCTTCGGCTGCATGGCGAGCGCGCGGGCAATGGCCGCGCGCTGCTGCTGGCCGCCGGAGAGGTGGCTGGGGTAGTAGCTGCGCTTCTCGGCGATGCCGACCTTCGCGAGAAGCGCTTCGGCCCGCGCGATGGCCTCGGCCCGCGGCAGCTTCAGGACATGGATCGGCGCCTCGATGACGTTCTCGAGCACCGTCATATGGGACCAGAGGTTGAAGCTCTGGAAGACCATGGCGAGCTCGGCGCGGATGCGGTCGACCTGCTTGGTGTCGGCGGGCAGCGCATGGCCGTCCTTGGCGGTGCGCATCTTGATCAGCTCGCCCGCCACATAGACCCGGCCGGAATCCGGCGTCTCGAGCAGGTTGATGCAGCGCAGGAAGGTGCTCTTGCCGGAGCCGGAGCTGCCGATCATGGCGATGACGTCGCCATCCCGGGCCGAAAGCGAGATGCCCTTCAGCACCTCGAGGGCGCCGAACTTCTTATGCAGATCCTCGACGACCAGTGCGGGTGTGGTGTCCCCCATCTTCCAACGCCTTGCTTCCGACGATGCCGGCCTTCAAATGCTTATCGGGGCCCGTTCGGCCCTGCGTCCCTGTCGGGGTCGAGATTCGGCGGCTTTCCCGATGGGCGCAAGCGAAAAAACCGCCCGCCGCCGACGCGATCATGCGGCGAGCCGGGCCTTGAGATGGGCGATATGTTCCGGCCCGATGCCGCAGCACCCGCCGATGATCGAGGCGCCCGCGGCACGCCATTTCTCGGCCCAATGGAGATAGCTTTCGGGGTCGAGATCCTCGCGCAGCCGGGACAGC
>DATFRE010000168.1:0-8628 GCA_035263545.1 Dongiaceae bacterium | reverse complement strand
CTCGGGATCGAGGTCACGATGGAGAACGGCGTGATCAAGGTCGTCTCCCCCATCGATGGCACGCCCGCGGCCAAGGCTGGCATCCAGCCCGGCGACCTGATCGTCCAGATCGACAACAAGCCGATCATGGGCCTGACGCTTTCCGAGGCGGTCGACAAGATGCGCGGCCCGGTCGATTCCAAGATCGTGCTGACCGTTCGCCGGGGCAAGCAGCCGCCCTTCGACGTGACCCTGCAGCGCGCGATCATCAAGATCGAATCCGTGCGCTCCCAGGTGTTCAACGATATCGGCTATGTCCGCATCACCAGCTTCAGCGAGCAGACCGGCACTGGCCTGCAGAACGCCATCGCCAAGATCAAGGAGCAGACCGGCAAGAAGCTCGTCGGCCTCGTCCTCGATCTGCGCAACGATCCGGGCGGGCTGCTCGATCAGGCGATCGCCGTCTGCGACGATTTCCTGGACAAGGGCGAGATCGTCTCCACCCGCGGCCGCGATCCCAACAACGCCCAGCGCTACAATGCCACGGGCGGCGATCTGCTCCAGGGTGTGCCCATCGTGCTGCTGATCAACGGCGGCTCGGCCTCGGCCTCGGAGATCGTGGCCGGCGCGCTGCAGGACCATCACCGGGCGATCCTGATGGGGACGCGTTCCTTCGGTAAGGGATCGGTGCAGACCATCATCCCGATCCCGGGCCATGGCGCCATCCGCCTGACCACGGCGCGCTACTACACGCCCTCGGGCCGCTCGATCCAGGCCAAGGGCATCGAACCCGACATCGTGGTCGAGCAGGCCAAGCTCGAGGTGATCCACGCGGGTCAGTCCATCGGCGAGGCGGATCTTCCGGGCGCGCTGCAGAACATCGGCGGCACCGCACCGGAGGATTCGAGCGGGCAGCCGGCGAAGCCCTCCGCGGGCCAGAGCCAGTCCACGACCCAGCCGAGCAACAACACGGGCAGCACGACGCAGCCCGCAACCCCCAGCGTCCCGGAGGAAGGGAGCGACGCGGAGAAGGCTGACCCCAGCAAGGACTATCAGCTTGCCCGTGCCCTCGACCTGCTGCATGGGATCGCCCTGGTCGAAGCCAGCAAGGCCAACTGATCGTCCCGTCTCGCCGCTGCCGGCGGCCGGTCCGAGGTGACCGTGCCACCGGCAGCGGCGGACCGCGGGCGATCCCGCCGCCGCGCCGTCCGGGGCGCAGCGGCAAATCGCCGCAGTATTCCGCCCCTGGCGGCGCTGGCACTTCTGGCCGGCGCCGGCCTGTGGCTTGGCTGGCAGGCCGGCCAGCTGGATTGGGAGCGGATCTTCACCGGCAACCGCCCCTTCGGCAGCCAGGAGGTCGTTATCGACATCGGCGCTCATCGGAGCCCGACAGAGGTCGAGATCGCTCTCGCCAATCCCCTCCCTCAGCAGCCGGCCTCCGAGACAAGGGCGACGGTCGAATCCATGCTCGGGGCCCCGGACGCCCCACCCCTGCCGGAGATCGAGGCCCCGGCTCCCCGGCCGGATGCGGGGGCATTGGCGGCCGCAGCAGCCCTGCCTGCGGCCCACCCGGAGCAGCCGTCCTCGCCGGCACCCTCCACCACCGCTTCCTCTGCCGTGGCATCTTCGGCAGTGCGGCCGAAGGTGCCGCCGGCTTCCACGGGGCCATCGGAGGCCGCCAGCGGATCCGAGGCCGCCGCGGGGAGCGGCGAGGGCGCTCTCTATCCCCTGAGCCTGCCGGCCTGGCGCCGCAACGCCCGTCCCTTCGACATCAACGACCCTCGGCCGCGGATTGCGATCGTGCTGGTGGGGCTGGGACCGCTGCACGGGATAACAACGGCGGCCATAGAGCGCCTGCCTGCCGAGGTCAGCCTCTCCTTCGATCCCTATGACCAGGGCTTGGCGGAGTGGACCTGGCTCGCTCGGGCCCTGGGACATGAGATCCTGCTCGACCTTCCGGCGGGCGGAGCGCCGGTGGCGCAGGCCGGGGCTGACTTGCCTGCCGGCTGGAGCCACGCAACGGGTGACCTCCAGCGCCTGGATTGGGTCACCGGCCGCACCAGCGGCTATGTCGGCCTTGCGGTTGCCTCCGGCAACGCGCTCTCGGCCAGCCCCGCCGGCCGGGGCTCGGTCCTGAGCGCCATCGGCCGGCGCGGCCTGCTCGTGCTCGACACCAGCCCCGGTGACGCGAGCCTCGAT
This sequence comes from Dongiaceae bacterium, assembly GCA_035263545.1. Taxonomy (GTDB): domain Bacteria; phylum Pseudomonadota; class Alphaproteobacteria; order Dongiales; family Dongiaceae; genus DASXQK01. The sequence continues at coordinate 6,450 of DATFRE010000168.1, read as the reverse complement.
GCTGGCGCGACCTTCAGCCTGCCGCGGGTTGCCGTCGACATCGACATCGACACGCGGCCCGACCGCCTCGCGATCGATGAGCGGCTCGCCGCCCTGGAGGCCCGCGCGCGGCAGACCGGCTTCGCTGTCGGTATTGCCAAGGGCTACCCCGTCACCATCGACCGGCTCATCGCCTGGAGCCGCGCGCTCCAGGAAAAAAATCTTGCCCTCGCCCCGGTCAGCGCGCTGGCGGCCGAGCAATCGATCCGGTGATTCCCTATGAGAAGCGCCCCTACCGCCCGGGCGTGGGAATCATGCTGCTGAACAAGCTCGGCCGGGTGCTGGTCGCCCAGCGTCTCGACATGCCCTCGGAAGCCTGGCAGATGCCCCAGGGCGGCATTGACAAGCATGAGGAGCCGCTCGAGGCAGCGCGTCGGGAGATGAAGGAGGAGATCGGAACCGACAAGGCGGTGCTGGAGGCGGAGAGCCGCGGCTGGCATCACTACGACCTGCCGCCGGATCTGGCGGACCAGATCTGGAAAGGCCGCTATCGGGGTCAGCGCCAGAAGTGGTTCGCCTTCCGCTTCCGCGGCAAGAACAAGGATATCGACATCGCCACCAAGCATCCGGAGTTCAGCCGCTGGCGATGGGCCGAGATGCGCGAGCTGCCGGAGCTCATCGTCCCCTTCAAGCGCCAGCTCTACGCCACCCTCATCGAGGAATTCGGCCACCTCGCGAAGAAGGAATAACGCAGAGTCGAGAGGACGAAAGACGCTCCTCTCAATCGCCCGTCACGATCCGCTCGACGAGCTGCTGGACCGTGGGCACAAATCCGTTGGCGTAGAAGGGGTCGTCCTTGAAGCGATAGGCGTTGTGGCCGGCGAACATCAGATTGGTCTCGGTCTCCTCCGAGTGGCTGATGGTCTGCAGCGTCTTCTGGATGCAATAGCTCCGCGGATCGGCCTTCTTTCCGGTCGTCCCCGCCTCGTTCTGAGCCCAGTTGGAGAAGAGGCAGGCAGAGAGGCAGCCCATGCAGTTGATCTGGTCCGCGCGGATCTCCAGCGCCTTCTCGGGCGTGACGAAGATCAAGGTCGAATCCGGCGTCCGCATGGCTTCCGTGTAGCCCTCCGCCATCCAGGCGGAGGCGCGCAGCTTGTCGGCCGCGGTCAGGAAGACCGTGCGCCCGCGAGCCCCCACCGGGAAGGCCCATTCATGCTCGCCCACCGGCGCCATGGAATAGGCGACCTGCCGCTCGTTGCGCTCGCGCAGCTCCTGGATGAAAGGATTGTTGACGGCTGAGGAATAAAATCCCGTCGGGCTGAAGCGGTTCAGAAAGACGTCGCCTTCGTTCAGATGCAGCAGCCGCTGCTTCCAGGCATCCGAAATCGGGCTTTCCTGGGTCAGCAGCGGCCGAGTCCCGAACTGGAAGGCAATGGGCCCGAGCTCGGGATTGCCGATCCAGTGCTGCCACTCGCGCAGGAACCAGACCCCGCCCGCCATGAAGATCGGCGTTCCGGCGAGGCCGCATTCCTCGATCATCAGCCGGCGCAGCTCCACCACCCGCGGATAGGGATCCTCGGGCTTGGTCGGATCCTCGCTGTTGGAGAGGCCGTTATGGCCGCCGGCGAGCCAGGGATCCTCATAGACCACGCCGCCCAGCCATTCGCGGAACTTGTGATAGGCCCGCTTCCACAGCGCCCGGAAGGCGCGGGCCGAGGAGACGATCGGATAGTAGTGGACGCCGTAGCTGGCGCAGATCTCGGCGATCCGATAGGGCATGCCGGCGCCGCAGGTGACGCCATTGATCAGCCCCTTCGCCCCCTCCAGCACGCCATGGAGGATGCGCTCGGCCGCCGCCATCTCCCACAGCACGTTCATGTGGATCCGGCCTTGCCCGCCGGCAATCTCATGGGCGATGCGGGCCTGGTAGATCCCGCCCCGGATCGCGAAGGCGATCAGCTCCTCATGGCGCTCGCGCCGGGTCTTGCCGTGATAGTCCTGCGGGATCAGGCCTCCCTTCTCATCGAAGGAGTCGGCGTTGACGCCCGAGAATGTGCCCACGCCGCCGCTCTTCGCCCAGGGACCCGAGCTCTCGCCATTGGAGATCGAGATACCCTTGCCGCCCTCGACCAAAGGGAGGACCTCACGACCGGAGATGATGATGGGATTGAGCGCCCGCACGACCTCTCTAACCTTCCCCCGAAGCCGCGATCAAGGCCCCGGGATCGTCGGTGATAATGCTGTCCACACCCCAATGACGCAGCCGGGCCGCGAGATCCGGATCATTGACCGTATAGACGGCAAGGCCATAGCCCAGCCGTCCGATCTCCGCCGCCCATTCCGGCGTCATATCCTCTTTCGCGCAATGCACCGTCACGCAATCCAGACTGCGGGCCGCCGCACTCCAGTCCGCCGGCTTGCCCCAGAGCAGAAGCCCGCGCGGGATCTCGGGTGCCGCATCCCGGGCCGCGGCCAAGCTGTCGCGTGCGAAGCTCGAGAGCAGCGGCCAGGCTCGCTTCGCAGGCCACCGGCGCTTCAGGTAGTCGACCACCGCCCTCGCCGTCTCCTCTTCGCGTCCCGGACAGGGCTTGATCTCTATATTCGCGGTGATCCCGCATTCCTCCAGGAGGCTGATCGCGTCCTCGAGGGTCGGAACCCGCGCGCCGCGCCAAGCATCGGCGAACCAGCCACCGGCATCAAGCCCTCGAATATCGGCGAGCGCCGTCGCTGCCACGGCCCCGCGCCCGGTGGTCGTGCGGTCCAGATCCTCGTCATGCATGAGAATGGGAGCGCCGTCGGCGGTCAGCTTGACATCGAACTCGACCATAGCCGCGCCCTGATCGGCGGCCAGGCGCAGGGATTCGAGTGTGTTCTCCGGTGCGCCGGCAGCGGCACCCCGGTGACCCACGATTGCCGGCAGCAGGGCTTTTCCCATGAACTCCTCCCTCCAGCGCTGCACCATAGCCGGCGCGTGGCCGGGCGCAAGGGAGCTTGGACCCTTAGGCAAATCTCTGGCAATCCCGGGAGTGGCACGCCGGCCCGAAGCGGCGACCGGCGTGCACCGTCTCCCAGAACTTAGCTGGCGGCGTCGGCCGTCTTCGGCTTCTGCGACAGATCCTCGCCGGTCTGCTGATCGACCGCCTTCATGCTGAGCTTGACCTTGCCGCGGTCATCGATGCCCAGCACCTTGACCTTGACCTGGTCGCCCACGGCGACGACGTCGCCGGTCTGCTTGACCCGCTGCGGGGCCAGCTCGCTGATATGGACGAGGCCGTCACGGCTGCCGAGGAAGTTCACGAAGGCACCGAAGTCCATGATCTTCACCACCTTGCCGGTGTAGATCACGCCGACCTCGGGCTCGGCGACGATGCCGCGGATCCAGTCGATGGCGGCCTGGGCGGCGCTGGCGTCGACCGCCGCCACCTTGACCGTGCCGTCGTCCTCGATATCGATCTTGGCGCCGGTCACCTCGCAGATCTCGCGGATCACCTTGCCGCCGGTGCCGATCACCTCGCGGATCTTGTCCTTCGGGATGTTGATCACGGTGATCCGCGGCGCATTGGCGCTGACGCCCTCGCGCGAGGAGCCGATCGCCTTGGCCATCTCGCCCAGGATGTGCATGCGGCCGTCCTGAGCCTGGGCCAGTGCGATCCGCATGATCTCCGGCGTGATCGAGGCGATCTTCAGATCCATCTGCAGCGAGGTGATGCCGTGATCGGTGCCGGCCACCTTGAAGTCCATGTCGCCCAGATGATCCTCATCGCCCAGGATGTCCGACAGGACGGCGAACTTCTCGCCCTCCTTGATCAGGCCCATGGCGATGCCGGCGATGGGGCGGGAGAGCGGAACGCCCGCATCCATCAGCGACAGCGAAGCGCCGCAGACCGTGGCCATGGAAGAGGAGCCGTTCGACTCGGTGATCTCCGAGACCACGCGGATCGTGTAGGGAAAGGATTCCTTGGCGGGCAGCAGCGGATGGACAGCGCGCCAGGCGAGCTTGCCATGGCCGATCTCGCGCCGCCCCGGCGAGCCCATGCGGCCAGCCTCGTTCGTCGCGTAGGGCGGGAAATTGTAGTGCAGCATGAAGGCCTGGCGATACTCGCCCTCGAGCGCATCGATGATCTGCTCGTCCTCGCCGGTGCCGAGCGTGGCGACCACGAGGGCCTGGGTCTCGCCGCGGGTGAAGAGCGCCGAGCCATGGGCCCGCGGCAGAACGCCGACCTGGCAGTCGATGGGACGCACGGTTCTGGTATCGCGGCCGTCGATGCGCCGGCCCGTCTCCAGGATCGCGCCGCGGACGATATCCTGCTCCAGCTCCTTGAACTTCTTGCCGACCAGCTCGACCGGCAGGCCCTCGGCGACCAGCGCCTCGGCAGCCTTCGCCTTCGCCTCGGCCAGCTTCTCGGTGCGCGCCTGCTTGGCGGTCTCGGCATAGGCCTGGCGCAGATCAGCGCCGATGAGCTCCGCCATGCGCGTGGCCACGGTTTCCGCCTCGGGTGCCGCCGCAGGCAGCTCCCAGGGCTCTTTCGCGCATTGCTCGGCCAGATCGACGATGGCGCGGATCACCGCCTGGAACTGCTCGAAGCCATAGGTGACGGCGCCCAGCATGACCTCTTCGGAGAGCTCCTTGGCCTCCGATTCGACCATCAGCACGCCCTCGGCCGTGCCGGCCACGACGAGGTCGAGCGCCGATTCCGGCAGCTTCTCCTGCAGCGGGTTCAGGACATACTGCCCATCGACATAGCCGACGCGGGCGGCGCCGATGGGGCCGAGGAAGGGAATGCCGGAGATGGTCAGCGCCGCCGAGGCACCGATCATGGCGACGACGTCCGGATCGTTCTCCAGGTCATGGCTCAGCACCGTGCAGACGACCTGGGTCTCGTTGCGGTAGCCGGCGGCGAAGAGCGGGCGGATCGGCCGATCGATGAGGCGCGAGGTCAGCACCTCCTTCTCGGTGGGCCGGCCTTCGCGCTTGAAGAAGCCGCCGGGAATCTTGCCGGCGGCGAAGGTCTTTTCCTGGTAGTTCACGGTCAGCGGGAAGAAGTCGACGCCCGGCTTCGGCTGTTTCTGGCCCACGGCGGTGCAGAGCACGACGGTCTCGCCGTAGCTGGCAAGCACTGCGCCATCGGCCTGACGCGCGACACGGCCCGCTTCCAGGGTGAGCTTGCGCCCACCCCAGTTGATTTCCTTACGATGTATATTGAACATTTCTCTTGGTTCCGTTCAGTGTGATGGCCGAAATGCCCACTGCCGGACCCGCGGAAGCAGCGTTCTTCCACGCTGCTTGCGTCGGCCCGGCTTGCAAGTGACCCGCCCCGGCCGTTTGGCGGGCATGGGGTATCGGCGCCCGGCCATGGCCGGGACGCCGAGATGCGTCGCTAGCGGCGCAAGCCAAGGCGCTCGATCAGCTCCTTGTAGCGCTGCTCATTCTTCTGCTTCAGATAGTCCAGCAACCTGCGTCGCTGGCCAACCATCACCAGCAGGCCGCGGCGGGAATGGAAATCCTTCTCGTGCGTCTGCAGATGATCGGTCAGGTTCTTGATGCGCTCTGACAACAGCGCCACCTGAACCTCCGGTGAGCCCGTATCGCCTTCGCCGGTGGCATATTCCTTCATCAGCGCCTGCTTGCGCTCAACGGTAATCGACATCGCAGAGTCCCTTTCGTTTAGAGGTTCAGCACGCGCACCGGGCGTAGATCGCCGGCCTCGAGGCGGACGAGCGCCACCGGTAGTCCGCCGGACTTGGCGCAGAAGATCGCACCGCTCCCGAAATGGCCAATGCGCTCCAGATCCTGCCGCCGGATCGGGCCGACGGACTGTCCGCAACGCAGGCGAGACGCCTCACTGTCGGTGACGGCAAGCGCCGGGATGTCGTCCAGCGCTGTCGCAACCGGCAATAGGTGCCGTGAGGTGGCGGGACTATGCCCCAAGGCCCGCAGCGAATCCAGCGAAATTGCGTCGGCCTCGCTGAAGGGCCCGACGGCGATGCGCCGGAGCGCTGCGACATGGCCGACCGTGCCGAGGGCGAGCGCCAGGTCGCGGGCCAGGCTGCGCATATAGGCGCCCTTGCCCGAGCAGACCTCGAACACCGCATGATCGGGGTCGGGGCGCTCGAGCAGCTGGAAGCGCTCGATCAGGATCTCCCGCGCGGCCAGCTCCACCGTCTCCCCGGCCCGGGCCAGGTCATAGGCCCGCTGGCCCTCGATCTTGAGGGCCGAGAAGGCCGGGGGGCGCTGCTGGATGCGGCCGCGGAAGGCGGGGAGTGCCGCGCGGATCGCCGCGTCATCCGGCCGCGCCTCGCTGGTTGCCGTGACCTCGCCCTCCGCATCGTCGGTCGACCGCGCCTCCCCGAAGCGAAGGGTGAAGCGGTAGGTCTTGAGGCCGTCCATGATGTAGGGGACGGTCTTCGTCGCCTCGCCGAGCGCGATGGGCAGCAGGCCCGTCGCCAGGGGGTCCAGGGTTCCGCCATGGC
>DATFRE010000167.1:0-11245 GCA_035263545.1 Dongiaceae bacterium | reverse complement strand
CATAGGCCAGGAGATCGCCGGGCTGGCATCCGAGCAGCGCGCAGAGCGCCGCCAGGGTCTGGAAGCGAACGCCCCGGACCTTGCCGTTGCGCAGCAGTGACAGATTGGCCTCGGTGATGCCGATGCGCCGGGCAAGCTCGCGGGCGCGCATGCCCCGTTCGCTCAGCACCCGGTCGAGAGTCACGCGGATCGGCATCGGCGCATCGGCAAGAGAGGCAGGCGCAGCCGGTCAGACAAATCCGGCATTCTCCTCGGCAAGCCGCGCGGCCTCGCCCATCACCCGGGCGATGACCAGAAGGATCACCCCCATCAACAGCAAGCCGAGATCGTCGCTGGAGATGGAGATCGCGACCTTGCGCGCGCCCGGTGGCAAATCCGCCGAGAGGGCAAGCGAGAGGCCCATGGCACCGAAGGGCGCCACCGCACCGAGCGCGAGCAGCGCATAGGCGCAATGGCAGAGCCGCCGGGCCGCCGCCACGGTGAAGATGGCACCGGCGGCATAGCCCTGGAACAGTCGCCGCAGCTCCCAGAGCCCCCAGATCGCCGGGACCGCGGAGATCAGCAGGACCGCCAGAACGGCCACCGTGTTTCCCAGCGGCAGCGGCCGCGGGCTGATCCCGGCGGCGGCAACCCAGGGATGGAAGGGCAGCAACTGGGGAAACAGGAGCACATAAGCGGCGAGCCCGGCCGGCAGCAGCCATAGTGCCAAAGTGAGCAGGGCGGCGACGCCGCGGCTCAGCCGGGCGATGCGAAGCTCGGATTGGGAAGCGGGCATCGAAAGGCATTGCCTCCAGTAAACTTTCTGTTATACGATAATTTTTATCATATAACAGAAAGAGAGGATGCCATGCCGACTGTCACCACGTCCAGGCAGAAATGGCTCGCCCGGCTTCTCGCTCTGCTGCCCGCGAGCACCCTCATCGGCAGCCTGGCTTTCGCCGGCTGCGCCGAAACCAAGGTCGAGGATCATGCGACGCTCGCCGCGGCTAATGCCGCGCCGGTCGCCGCGGCCGCGAAGCTGGGGCGGGTCCTGGTGGTGGAGGAAGCGGCACTTCCCGCCGATCTTCCAGACAGGTCCCGCCACCAGGCCGAGGCCGAGCGGGCGGTGTGGAAGGCCGTGACCGCCCTCTCCCTCACCGACGCGATTCCGGCCGCCACCGTTCTCGGGATCCGCCCGGCGGCGGGCTGGGCGAGCCTCGATGATGCGAGCCTGCTGGCAGCGGGACGGCGCGCCGGCGCCGATACGATGATGACTCTTCGGGTCGAGGAATATGCGTGCAGCGGAAACCTCTATCTCGCCATCGCGTTGCCGCCCGTCTGGTGGGACAGCAAGACGAGCGTCTCTCTGCGTCTGCGCCTTCTGGATGTCCGCAGCGGCAAGGTGCTCGCCGATCTGCGCCGTGACCGCGAGCGCGGCGGCACCTATGTCGACAGGACCCCCGATGAGCTCCCGGACGAGCTCGAGGCGAGCCTGCGCTCACTGATCGCAGCCCCCTGACCCGCGCGGAAGCTTGACCGTGATCGACGACCCCGGCGAGACTTCGGCAAAAGCTGAGGCGGGGAGGAGCGCCGGATGGGCCGCTTTGACGAAGTCTACAAGCGATCGATCGCCGCACCCGAGGCCTTCTGGGCCGAGGCGGCGGAGCGCATCCAGTGGCGCAGGCGCTGGGACAAGGTTCTCGATGACTCCCGCCCGCCCTTCTACCGCTGGTATGAAGGTGGCGAGCTCAACACCTGTCACAACTGCCTCGACCGCCATGTCGAGGCCGGCCGCGGCGAACAACTCGCCTTGATCTACGACAGCCCCGTCACCGGGACGCAGCGGCGCTACACCTATCGGGCGTTGCGGAACCAGGTGGCCCACTTCGCCGGCGCGCTTCGTGCACGTGGCGTCGGCAAGGGCGACCGGGTCATCATCTACATGCCCATGGTGCCGGAGGCGGCGATCGCCATGCTGGCCTGCGCCCGGCTCGGCGCCATTCATTCGGTGGTCTTCGGCGGGTTCGCGGCGAACGAGCTCGCGACCCGCATCGACGATTGCCAGCCCAAGCTCATCGTCTCGGCCTCCTGCGGGGTCGAGGTCAACAGGGTCATCCCCTATAAGCCCCTGCTCGATGCCGCCATCATCATGGCGGTCCACAAGCCCGAGAGCTGCATCATCCTGCAGCGGCCGATGGAGCGCTGCGAGCTCATGGCCGGGCGCGACATCGAATGGCACGATGCCGTCGCCAGCGCATCGCCGGTGGATTGCGAGACCGTCCGCGCCACGGATCCGCTCTACATCCTCTATACCTCCGGCACCACCGGCCAGCCCAAGGGTGTGGTGCGCGACAATGGCGGACATGCCGTGGCGCTGGCCTGGAGCATGGACAACATCTTCGGCATCGCGCCGGGCGAGGTCTTCTGGGCCGCCTCCGATGTCGGCTGGGTGGTTGGCCATTCCTACATCGTCTATGCACCGCTCCTGCACGGCGCGACCACCGTCCTCTACGAGGGCAAGCCTGTGGGCACGCCGGATGCCGGCGCCTTCTGGCGCGTCGCGGCCGAGCATGGGGTGGTGACGCTCTTCACCGCGCCCACGGCCTTCCGCGCCATCAAGCGCGACGATCCGGAGGGAAGGCTCATCGCCGGCCACGATCTCTCCCGCTTCCGGGCCCTGTTCCTGGCCGGCGAGCGCGCCGACCCGCCGACGCTCGCCTGGGCGGAGGAGAAGCTCCGGGTCCCGGTGATCGATCACTGGTGGCAGACGGAATCCGGCTGGCCCATGGCGGCGAACTGCATCGGCATCGAGCGGCTCAAGGTGAAGCATGGCTCGCCGACCCACCCCGTGCCGGGCTGGGATATCCGGATCGTCGATGGCGAGGGTCGCGAGGTGAAGCGGGGCGACAGTGGCGCCATCGTCGCCCGCCTGCCGCTGCCGCCGGGGAGCCTACCCACCCTCTGGAATGCGGATGAGCGCTATCGGCAGGGCTATCTCACGACCTTCCCCGGCTTCTACCAGACCGGAGATGCGGGCTATATGGACGATGATGGCTATCTCTTCGTCATGGCCCGGACCGACGACGTGATCAATGTCGCCGGCCATCGCCTCTCCACCGGCGCCATGGAGGAGGTGCTGGCCGCCCATCCGGATGTAGCGGAGTGCGCGGTGATCGGCGTCGCCGATTCCCTGAAGGGCCAGGTCCCGCTGGGCTTCCTCGTGCTGAAGGCCGGCGCGCGCAGCGCCGGCGGCGAGGTCGAGCGGGAGGTGGTGGCCATGGTGCGCGATCGCATCGGGCCGGTCGCCGCCTTCAAATCGGCGGCGGTGGTGAAGCGCCTGCCCAAGACGCGCTCCGGCAAGATCCTCCGCGGCACCATGCAGAAGATCGCCGACGGCCTGGATTACAAGCTTCCGGCCACCATCGACGACCCCGCCATCCTCCCGGAGATCACCGAAGCCCTTAAAGGCCTCGGCTACGCTCGCAAGGAGGGCTGATCCGAGCTCACCAGGCAGCGCCTCGCCCGCCTCTCTGTTCCCCCTCTCCCCGCTGCGCGGGGCGAGGGGGAAGAACTGCTACTCGTGCCGCGTCGGCGGCAGGAACTGGCTGATGTCGAAGCCGCTGGGAAGCTTGGCGGGCTCTGCCGGCTGCTGGGGCTGGGGCTGAGGCTGGGGCGCGCCCGACTTCTCCGCCGCGCGGCGCGCCTTCTCCACCGCCCGGTTGAGGTCGGTCTGGGTGCAGAGGCCGAGCAGGACCGGGTCCTGAGGCTTAAGATTGGCGGCGTTCCAGTGGCTGCGCTCGCGGACCTTGGCGATGGTGTCCTTGGTCGTGCCGATCAGCCGCGCGATCTGGGCATCACCCAGCTCCGGATGATGGCGCAGCAGCCACATCACCGCATTGGGCTTGTCCTGGCGCTTGGAAACCGGAGTGTAGCGCGGACCTTTGGTGCGCGGCGTCGGCAGGGGGATGGTCACCTTGGCCATCTTCAGGCGCGCGGAAGGATCGCCCTGGCAGCGCTCGATCTCCTCGCGGGTCAGTTGGCCATTGGCGGTCGGATCGAGGCCGACGATCCCGATCGCGACCTCGCCATCCGCCACGCCCTGGACCTCCAGGGGGTGCAGTCCGCAGAAATCGGCGATCTGCTCGAAGGTGAGGGTCGTGTTCTCGACGAGCCAGACGGCCGTCGCCTTCGGCATCAAAAGTTGCGCCATGAGTGGTTCCTTGGGATCAAATGCGAAGCGCAGGGAAATACCATCCCCGGCCGCTTCTCGCCACACAAGAATCTGGGATTTCGGCCCCGTTCAGACAAGGAGCATCAAAAAGCCCACGATGCCCAGAACGAGCGCGGTCCAGCCGAGGAAACCCTGGCGGACCATGAGCCTGGCCCGGAAGGCCTCGCCGCGCTGCTGGAACTGGGCGTTGTTTCGCAAGGCATATTGATCGATCAGGGAATAGCCCAGCAGGATGCCCAGCAGGACGGCGACCACCGCCCCCGCCAGGCTGACGAGCCAGACGATCGGGATGAAGCGCATCATCATCCCGGCGACGGCCAGGAGATGGAGCCCCCAGATGACGCCCCAGACCACCCCGACAATTCCCAGGATCCCCTGATAGGGCGCCAGAAAGTCGAGGGCTTTCTTGGTCGCCGGCCAAGTCTGGACCATGGCGGGATAGACCGCCAGGGCGCCGAGGATGATCAGGAAGATCGAAAACACAAAGGCCCAGAACATGCTCGCCTCCTTATGCCCACCGCAGCCGGCGGTGTCGCTCAGGCTCGCGCCGTGGTCAAGACGATCTTGCCGATATGGCGGCTGCTTTCCATCAGGCGATGGGCCTCGGCCGCCTCGGCCAGGGGAAATGTCTTGTACATGACCGGCGCCACCCGGCCGGAATCCAGCAGGGGCCAGACCTTCTCGCGCAGGGATTGCGCGATGGCGCCCTTCTCGGCGACGGAGCGCGGCCTGAGCGTGGAGCCGGTGATGGTCAGCCGGCGCATCATCAGCTGGCCGAAATCGAGCTCCGCCTTGGCGCCCTCGAGGAAGGCGATCTGAACCAGGCGCCCTTCGACGGCCAGGATCTTCAGATTCCGGTTGATGTAGCTGCCGCCCACCATGTCGAGGATGACGTCGACGCCCTTGCCCCCGGTCGCCGCCTCGATTGCGGCCACGAAATCCTCGCGCCGATGGTCGATGGCCCGCTCCGCGCCCAGCTTGACGCAGGCCGCGCATTTCTCCGGGCTGCCCGCCGTGGTGAAGACCCGGGCGCCGAAGGCATGGGCGAGCTGGATGGCGGTGGTGCCGATCCCGCTGGAGCCGCCATGCACCAGGAAGCTCTCCCCGGATGTGAGGCGGCCGCGATCGAAGACATTGGTCCAGACGGTGAAGAAGGTCTCCGGCAGCGCCGCGGCCTGGACGGCATCCAGCCCCTTGGGAACCGGCAGGCATTGGGGGGCTGGCGCGGCACAGAACTCGGCATATCCCCCGCCCGCCACCAGCGCCGTCACCGGATCGCCCATGTGCCAGCCCGAGACGCCCTCGCCCAGGCCGGCGATGCGTCCTGCGACCTCCAGCCCGGGGATGTCGGAGGCGCCCGGCGGCGGCTTGTAGCCGCCCTGGCGCTGAAGCACATCGGGCCGGTTGACCCCGGCAGCCGCCACCTCGATCAGCACTTCGCCCGGCCCCGGTCGGGGAACTGAGCGGCGCACCGGCTTCAGGACCTCCGGCCCCCCATAGCCGGCGATCTCGATAGCGATCATGCTGCCAGTTTTGCTATCGCTTGGCATCTTGCTATCGCTCGCCATGAGGTCCCCTGATCTCGAATTCGGCGCTACTATGCGCGGGGCCAGGATGGCTGGCAAATGCCCCACTGGCAAATGGGCGAGGGCTGAGGGCGGAGGCACAGATGGAGCTCGAGGATCTGGAACCCCGCAAAAAGGCGCCGGCCCCGCGCGAGCTGGACAGCCTCTCGGTCGAGGAGCTTCGGGATTACATCGCCCAACTCGAAGCGGAGATCGAGCGGGTGAAGGCCAAGATCGCCGCCAAGCGGGCCCATTTGGAGGGTGCTGCCGGCCTGTTCAAGAAAGGCGAGTAATCCCCAGCCTTCCGGCCCCGTCGCGGTCTCTTAACCCGTCGGTCATGCCGCTTTCATGCGGCAACCCTATGTTGCACCGCGGGACGCAACCCTCGTTAGGGTCAGCCGAGGTTGCAACCTCCCTGTCGCTCCTCTCGCGTTCCCGCCGCCTTAATCGCCGCCGATGCCTCCATGCGCCGGCGGCGTTTTTTTTCTCACTCGTCAAGCTCTGATTCACACTTGACCGGCACGGATGCCGGTCCTACCGTTTTGTTCCGGCAAGTCAAACAGAGGCTTCAAAAAAAGGGGGAGAGGGCCGCCGCGCCGCCGGGCCGAGCGGCCCTCCACTTTTCTGGAAAAGCGAATTCTGGCGGCGTGAATTCCGCTCTGCGGAATTCACGCCGCGACCGATACCCGAGGCTTCATGGCCGATCCCAAGCTCTTCCGTTTCGAGACGCTGAGCCTGCATGCGGGCCAGCGGCCCGATCCCGTCACCGGCGCGCGCGCCGTGCCGATCTATCAGACCACCTCCTATGTTTTCCGCGATGTCGACACCGCCGCGGCGATGTTCAATCTCGAGCGCGTCGGCCATATCTATTCGCGGATCTCGAACCCGACGGTCGCCGTGCTGGAGGAGCGCGTCGCCGCACTCGAGGGCGGCGTCGGTGCCGCTGCCACCGCCAGCGGCCATGCGGCCCTTCATCTCGCCATCGCGACGCTGATGAGCGCGGGCGGCCATATCGTCGCCTCCTCCGCACTCTATGGCGGCAGCGTCAATCTCTTCCGCCACACTCTTCCGCGCTTCGGCATCACCACGAGCTTCGTGGCACCCCGCGATATCGCCGGCTTCAGGAAGGCGATCCGGCCGGAGACGCGGCTGGTCTTCGCCGAGACCATCGGCAATCCGGGGCTCGAGCTGCTCGATCTCGAGGCGGTGGCGGACATCGCCCATGAGGCCGGCATTCCGCTGCTGATCGATTCCACCTTCTCCACGCCCTATCTCAATCGGCCGATCGAGCATGGCGCCGATCTCGTGCTGCACTCGGCGACGAAGTGGCTGGGCGGCCATGGGGTCGCGATCGGCGGCGTGCTGGTCGACGGCGGGCGCTTCGACTGGGAGCGATCGGCGGCCAAGTTTCCGACCATGACCGAGCCCTATGACGGCTATCACGGCATCGACTTCGCCGAGGAGTTCGGCCCTCAGGCCTTCATCACCCGCGCGCGTGTCGAGGGGCTGCGCGATTTCGGCGCCTGCATGAGCCCGGCCAATGCCTTTCATATCCTGCAGGGGATCGAGACGCTGCCGCTGCGCATGGAGCGTCATGTGGCCAATGCCCGGGCGGTCGCCGAGGCGCTGAAGGCGCATCCGGCGGTGGCCTGGATCAGCTATCCGGGGCTGCCCGAGCATCCCGATCACAAGCTGGCGGAGCGCCTGTTCCCCAAGGGCGCCGGATCGATGATCGCCTTCGGCATCAAGGGCGGCCGCGAGGCGGGACGGCGCTTCATCGAGGCCCTCAGGCTCGCCTCCCATCTCGCCAATGTCGGCGATGCCAAGACGCTGGCGATCCATCCCGGCAGCACGACCCATTCGCAGATGAGCGCCGAAGAATTGAAGGCCGCCGGTGTGGGCGAGGATCTGGTGCGCCTTTCCATCGGTCTCGAGGCCGCTTCCGACATCATCGAGGATCTGACCCAGGCCCTCCGGGGCTCCCAGAAGGGCTGAGCCCGCATGCAGCTTCGGGTCGACGGCAAGGTCGCCTTCGCGGCGACGGGCGGGCGGGAATTCGCGGCCGACAGACCTGTGGTGGTGATGATTCACGGCGCCGGCATGGATCATGTCGTCTGGGCCTTGCAGGCGCGCAGCCTCGCCCATCGCGGGAGGTCGGTGCTGGCGCTCGACCTTCCGGGCCATGGCCGCTCGGAGGGGCCGGCGCTTGGAAGCATCGCCGAGATGTCTTCCTGGCTGATCCGCTTCCTCAATGCCGCCGGCGTCGAGGAAGCCGCTCTCTGCGGCCACAGCATGGGCTCTCTCATCGCGCTGGAAGCCGCCGCGATGGCGCCGAAGCGGGTGCGCCGTCTGGCCCTTCTCGGCGTGGCGGCAAAGATGCCGGTGCATCCGGATCTCCTGGCCGCCGCCAAGGCGGACCCGCGCCGGGCGGCGCGTTTCATTCTCTCCTGGGGCCATGGCCCGGTCGGCCATTTCGGCGGCCAGCCGGCACCGGGACTTTGGCTCATGGGCGGCGGGCAGAGCCTGCTGGAGCGCGCCGAGGCCGGCGTGCTGGCGAGCGATCTCGAAGCCTGCAATGGCTACGATACCGCGCCGCTGGCGGGTCGGATCGCCTGCCCGACCCTCCTGCTGCTGGGGAGCGAAGACCATATGACGCCGCCCGCCAAGGCGAAGGCGCTCGCCGAGGCGATCCCGGGATCGCTCACCACCCTGCTGCCGGGTGTGGGCCATATGATGATGAGCGAGGCGCCGGATGCGGTGATCGACGCGCTGCTCAAATTCCTATGAAAAAAGAGGCCGGAAGGCTTTCGCCCTCCGGCCCCTTGCTAGCCAGATCGTCGGGTTGGGTCGCTGATTAGGCGGCCTTGCCCTCGAGGACCTTGCCCTCGACGCCGTTGCCGACTTTGATCGTCCGCGGCTTCATCGCCTCCGGCACCTCGCGCGCCAGCTCGACGCTGAGCAGACCGTTGGTCAGCTTCGCGCTCACGACCTTGATGTGGTCGGCGAGCTCGAAGCGGCGCTCGAAGGCGCGGCCGGCGATGCCGCGATAGAGGAACTTCTTCTCCTCGGCCGGCTTCTCATGCTTGCCCGAGATGAGCAGCGAGTTGGCCTGCTGAGTGATCGAGAGGTCGCCCTCGCCGAAGCCCGCCACCGCCATGACGATGCGATAGGAGTCATCGCCCGTCTGCTCGATGTTGTAGGGGGGATAGCTGAAGGCGCTGTCGTCGACCCGGGTGGCCGAATCCAGCAAACGGGTAAGACGGTCGAAACCGACGGTCGACCGGAACAAAGGGCTGAGATCGAAAGCTTGCATGCTCCATATCCTCCAATGAGCAACATGGTAGGGAGCGGGATGCTCCGAACTTGTCCGGACCCCAGATTGGGCATCCGGACGATCACGAATTGGGGATGGAACCGGGGGCTTTCAAGACCCGCGGCCCCGGTTGGAGGGAAATAAGCCTGCAAAAACAAAGGGCGGCATATCGCCGCCCTCGGGGGAACTAAAGCGCCTGGGGCTTACTGCTTGATGCCCAGATTCTGGAAGCGCTTCTTGAACTTGGCGAGCTGGCCGCCGCTGTCCATCAGGCGATGAACGCCGGTCCAGGCCGGATGCGACTTGGGATCGATCTCGAGATTGAGCGTGTCGCCGGGCTTGCCCCAGGTCGAGCGCGTCTTGAAGGTCGATCCGTCGGTCATCACGACGTTGATCTCATGGTATTTGGGATGGATCTTCTCTTTCATCGCCCGCTCCCGTGAAGGGGGGAGCTTATAGCGGAGGCTTCGCGCCCTGGCAAGGCCCGCGTCAAGCGCCCTGCGCGGTTCCTCCGGCGCGCGGCAGGAGCAGAGCGAAGAAGGCCGGCAAGGCGATCAAATAGGCCCCGGCCGCCACCCAGATGAGGGCCTTGAGGCCGAACAGCACGGCGATCAGGGGGACGGCAACGGAGCCGATCACGGAGAAGAGCCCGTTGATGCCCCAGGCCCAGAGGAAGAAATGCTCCTTGCCCAGGCGCGAGAGCATCCCCATGCCGGTGGGGAAGGGGAAGCCCATCAGGAAGGCCGGCGGGAAGAGCAGCGCCAGGCAGGCGAGGATCCTGAGGCCATAGGGCCAGAGGCCGATGACGTCCAGCACCGGACCGAGAAGGAAGGAATAGGCTAGCAGGATCGCCGCGATGGCGAGGAAGATCCGCGGCATGACGACGCGGCAGCGGTCGAGGAAGCGCCCCGAGGTCAGGCTGCCCAGGCCGGAGAAGACCAGCATGCCGGTGATGAGCACCGAGGCCGAGACGGTCGGATTGGCGAGTGCCAGGACGAACTTTCCGATCAGCCCCACCTCGATGACGATGTAGCCGAGGCCGAGGCAGAGAAAATAGACCAGGATCCCCAGCTTGCCGGGCTGGCGCGAGAAGATGCTGCGCCAGCCGAAGACAACGGGAAGCAGCAGCAGCACCAGGCCCAGCAGGAGGCTCTCCGCCAGCGTGCCCCAGAGCAGGAGATAGCCCCACTCGTCCGACACCGCATCCAGCATGCCGAAGACCGTCCGAAGATCGGCGAGCTTCACGTAGCCCGCGAAATAAGGATTGTCGTTGGTGAGGGGATGCCCGTCGAAGAGGTAGTTGCTGAGCACGTCGGATTCGTGGCCGGCGACGAGCTGATCGGCGATCATCCGGTAGAGTGCGCTCATGGTGAAATCGCCGCCGGCGCTGTCATCGGGGCCGCCGGCATCCGGCAAGCCCTGATCGCCGCCGCTCTGATCGCCGCTGTTCTGGCCGGCGGCGAGCTCCGCTGCGAGGTTCTCCGATCCGCCCCCGCTGCTCGCCGAAGGCGCCGTGGCGTCGCCGCCGCCTGATCCTGAAGACGAGGCAGCGGCGCCGCCCGGATTGGCGCTGGGCGAGCCGTTGGAAGTGGCGAAGAAATTGTCGCGATAGCGGCTGTAGAGCTTCGCCGGCGGCTCGCCGCTATAGGTCTCGCCCGGCCGGTAGACGACGTCGAAGGCCATCGCCTTGTTATGCTGGTCGAGGGCGGCGATCTCCTCGGCGCTGAAGGCGCCGCGCTGATAGAGCACGGTCAGCGTGCCGAGATAGGTATGGCTGATATAGAAACGGTCGGCGATCGCCGGGCCGTCGAGGCTGCGCGCCGCCTCGGTCATGGTGGTGAGCAGGCGGATCGCCGATTTCGGCGGATCCTCCTTGTTCCAGATGGTGACCGCGAGCACCCCGCCGGGCTTGAGCGCCCGCATGAAGCTCGCCATCGCCTCGCGCGTATAGTTGTAGTTCTCGTAGATCGAGCTGCCGCCGGCGTTGGAGAGGCCGGTGGAATCGGCGAGGCTCAAGTCGACGATGTCGAAGCTGCCCGGGACCTGCGGGGCATAAAGCCGGCCGGCAAAAGGCACCAGATGGACGCGCGGATCGTCCAGCATATGGCCGGTGAAGTCGGCGATGACGGGCGAGCGCACCGCCTGCAGGATCAGGGG
>DATFRE010000166.1:0-5765 GCA_035263545.1 Dongiaceae bacterium | reverse complement strand
GCTCGCCGGCGTCGTCGTCTCGATCCTGCAGGTCTATGCCTTCCTGGCGATCGCCCTCATCTGGGAAGTCGAGCCGCCGGTCTCGGGCTATCTGACCGTGCTGCCCGCCCTCATCCTCTCCGGCATGATGCTGGGGGCGCTGGGATTGCTGCTCTCCTCGACGATCCGCCAGCTCGAGAACTTCGCCGGGGTGATGAACTTCGTCATCTTCCCCATGTTCTTTGCCTCCTCGGCGCTCTACCCTTTGTGGAAGGTGGAGGAGACGAGCCCGCTGCTCCATGATATCTGCGCGCTCAACCCCTTCACCTATGCCGTCGAGCTGATCCGATTCACGCTCTATGTGCAGCTGGATCCGCTGTCGCTCGGTGTCGTGGTCGGTTGCACGGTGGTTTTCATGAGCGCAGCGATCTATGCCTATGACCCCGGCCGGGGCGTCATTGCCCGGGTGCGCGGCCCAGCGGCCGGTTGAGCCGGCAGGATGAAACGGCGAGGGAGGAAAACGTGAAAGCAGGATCGTATCTGGCGGCTCTCGCGGTGCTCGGCCTCTGCTTGGCGGGGCGAGGCGCGCTCGCCCAAACGCAGACCCAGCCTCAAA
Source organism: Dongiaceae bacterium (assembly GCA_035263545.1). Lineage (GTDB taxonomy): Bacteria > Pseudomonadota > Alphaproteobacteria > Dongiales > Dongiaceae > DASXQK01. Next base: position 5,170 of record DATFRE010000166.1, on the reverse strand, counting down.
GCCCGGGGCAGGACTGGCCCTGCGATCAGGTGCTGCAGCCGCAGCTCTCGATCGGCGCGATGTGGGAAGGCCCCGATCCCACCGAAGCTGGTAAGGTCTGGCAGAATGACGAGCAGGTTCGCGCCCTGGTGGCGCGGGTCGCGCCGCGCCGCGTGCCGATCCCCGATGCCAGGGCGGAGATCCACCGCTTCGCCCTCGCGGTCTCGGCCGACAAGCAGAAGGTCATGACCGAGGTCTTCGCCGGACTGTTCGAGACGATCAACCACGACCGCAGCGCGATCATCCACGGCATCAGGCGCTATCACGGGCGCCAGGAGGCACTCGCGAAGGATATCGAGGACAAGACGGCCCAGCTCGACAACCTCGACCCCGCCTCCACCGACCAGGCCGTGGCCCAGAAGCGTGTGGACATGGAGAACGCGCTGAACTGGGAGACACGGATCTTCGACGACCGGTCGCGCCTGCTTCCCGCCGTCTGCGAGCAGCCCGTGCTGCTGGAGCAGCGCCTCTACCAGCTCTCCCATGCCGTGATGGACGAGATGGGCTCATAGGAGACCGTAGCGGGGCAGGAGGATAACTGCGGTATGAAGATCCTCATCAGCCCGACCTCCCTGGAGGAGGCCGAGGCCGCCATCGCCGGTGGCGCCGATATCATCGATGTCAAGAATCCCGCGGAGGGCTCGCTCGGCGCCAGCTTTCCCTGGGTCATCCGCCGCGTGGCCGAGCGGATTGCCGGCCGGCCCATCCTGCTGAGCGCCACTCTGGGCGACCTGCCGGCCAAGCCCGGAACCGCGGCGCTGGCAGCGCTCGGCGCGATCCAGTCGGGCGCCCGCTACATCAAGGCTGGCCTCTACGGTACCCGCGACGAAGCGGAGGCGCGCGCCGTCATGCGCGCTGTAACCCGCACCTGCCGCGAGACGGACGCAACATTGCTGCCGGTCGCCGCCGGCTATGCGGATTATCGCCGCTTCGCCGGTCTCGATCCCCAGACGATCGTTCGGGTCGCGCGGGACAGTGACGCGGCTCTCGTCATGCTCGATACCGCGATCAAGGATGGTGCCACGCTGTTCGATGCCCTCGACGAAGCCGAGCTCGCGGCCTTTGCCAGCGCCGCCCGGGTCGCGGGGCTCGGCGTCGCGCTGGCGGGCTCGGTGGGGCTCCGTCACCTCGCGGCCCTTCGCCGGATCGGTGCGGATGTCGTCGGCATTCGCGGCGCGGTTTGCCGCGGCGGAGACCGGCGAAGCGCAATAGATGCCGGGCTGGTGAAGGATTTCATCGCCCGCGCCCTGATGCCGGCCGAGGGAGTGTCGCCAACAGGCATCCCGGTCTCATTGGAACTTTAACTTTGCTGTAGTTTTAAGGCGTTAGGCCCGAGACGATCAGGGCGAGCCCGGAAGGTCGGTCCGTGGCCGCGGCCGAGATTGGTATAATTCTTCGTCCTCCCCACGGCGTTGTCATACAGTTGATATAGTGTTGCCTTAAAGGAGCCGGCGACCTGTCCTTGGGGTGAGTTTCGAGAGAAATGACCAGCACGCCAGCCCGAGTTCTCACGATGCACCGGTTGAACCTCGACGAGACCGGCGGTAGCGGCGAGGTTGCGGCATGACCTCTCGGGATCCCCTCGTCTTCCTGGTCGATGTCGACAATACCCTGCTCGACAATGACGGGCTCCAGGAGGACCTGCGCGATCATCTCGAGCGCGAGTTCGGCGCACCAAGCCGTGACCGCTATTGGAAGATCCTGATCGATCTTTTCGCCGAGCTCGGCTATCGCGACTATATCGGGGCGCTACAGAAGCTCAGGGCCGAGAACCCCAATGACCAGCGGCTGCTGGGGGTCTCCACCTTCCTGATGGACTACCCCTTTGCCGACCGCCTCTATCCCGGCGCCCTTGACGTCCTGGCGCGCCTCAGCCGCTGTGGCGAGACGGTCATCCTCACCGATGGCGACGTGGTCTTCCAGCCGCGCAAGGTCGAGCGCTCGGGTATCGCCGCGGCGACCGCCGGTAAGGTGCTGATCTACATTCACAAAGAACAGGCGCTGGATGATGTTGAACGGCGCTATCCGGCGGCGCATTATGTGCTCATCGACGACAAGCCGCGGATCCTCGCGGCGGTGAAGGCCGTCTGGGGCGATCGCGTCACCACAGTGTTGCCGCGCCAGGGCCAGTTTGCCCTCGACAAAGAGGTGCTCCAGGCCCTGCCTTCGCCCGACCTGGCCATCGAACGCATCGGTGATCTTCTCAGCGACGACTTGTCCGGCCTGGTGCCGGATCTATCTGCATTCACATCTCGTTCGGAGGCTGCAAGATGAAACCAACCAGCAAGCTCCACGACATCGGCCAGAGCATCTGGCTCGACAACATCACGCGCGACATGCTGAACAACGGCACCTTGAAGCGCTATATCGACGAGCTGGCGGTGACCGGGCTCACCTCCAACCCGACGATCTTCGATCATGCCATCAAGAACAGCGCCACCTATGACGAGCCCATCCGCCAGAAGGCGAAGGCGGGCCAGGCTGGCGAGCAGCTCTTCTTCGGTCTGGCGGTCGAGGATCTGAGCCGGGCGGCCGACCTTTTCCGTCCGATCCATGACCGGACCAACGGCGTCGACGGCTGGGTCTCCCTGGAAGTATCTCCGCTGCTCGCCCATGACACGAAGAGCACATTGGCCGCGGCCAAGAGCCTGCATCAGCAGGCCGGCAAGCCGAACCTCTTCATCAAGATCCCCGGAACGCCGGAGGGCCTACCGGCCATCGAGGAGTCGATCTTCGCCGGGGTTCCCATCAACGTCACGCTGCTCTTCTCCCGCGAGCAATATCTGGCGACGGCCGACGCCTATATGCGCGGCATCGAACGGCGCATCGCCGCCGGTCTCAACCCGCAGGTCGGCTCTGTCGCCTCGGTCTTCGTCAGCCGCTGGGACGTCGCGGTCGCGAAGAAGGTGCCGGCGGAGCTGGTCAACAAGCTCGGCGTCGCGACCAGCCTGCAGACCTACAAGGCCTATTGCGATGTCCTCGCTTCGCCCCGCTGGCAGCGCTGCGCCAATGAGGGTGCCCGCCCCCAGCGCCTGCTCTGGGCCAGCACCGGCACCAAGGATCCAAAAGCCTCGGACATCCTCTATATCAAGGCGCTCGCCTCACCCTTCACGGTGAACACCATGCCCGAGGGCACCCTCAAGGCCTTCGGTGAGCACGGCGAGGTGGGCGAGCTCCTGCCGGCTGATGGCGGCAATGGCGAGGCGCTCGTGGCGGATTTCGCCAAGGCGGGAATCGACGCCCGCGCCCTGGCAGATCAACTCCAGGACGAGGGTGCGAAATCCTTCGTCGCGTCCTGGAGCGAGCTCATGGGTCAGATCGACTCCAAGAGTGCCGCCTTGCGCAAGGCGGGCTGAGCTTCCGGCTTATCGGCGCCCCGCCATCCGGCGGGGCGCCTCCAATCTGGACCGAGGACAGGATCGATGACCGTCGCTGCTTTGCGCCAACGCCCCGCCTGGACCGCCCTGGAAGCCCATCACCGGAAGATCAAGGATCTTACGCTCCATCAGCTCTTCGGCGAGGACGCCAAGCGTGGCGAGCGGCTGACGGTCGAGGCCGTCGGGATCTTCCTCGACTATTCGAAGAACCGCGTGACCGACGAGACCCTGAAGCTCCTGCTCCAGCTCGCCGAGCAGTCGGGCCTGCGCCAGCGCATCGATGCCATGTTCAGCGGCGAGAAGATCAACGTCTCGGAAAAACGGGCGGTCCTCCATGTGGCGCTGCGCGCGCCGAGGGATGCCGCGATCACGATCGACGGCCAGAATGTCGTGCCGGATGTTCATGCGGTGCTGGACAAGATGGCCGGCTTCGCCGACCGCATCCGCAGCGGCGCCTGGAAGGGGCATACCGGCAAGCGCATCCGCAACGTGATCAATGTCGGCATCGGGGGCTCCGACCTCGGCCCGGTCATGGCCTATGAGGCCTTGAAGCATTACAGCGAACGGAGCATGACCTTCCGCTTCGTCTCCAATGTGGACGCCACGGACTTCGCCGAGGCGGTACAGGATCTCTCCGCCGAGGAGACGCTCTTCATCATCTCCTCCAAGACCTTCACCACGCTGGAGACCATGACCAACGCCCATACCGCGCGGGACTGGCTACTGGCCACGCTGAAGGACGAGAAGTCCGTCGCCAAGCATTTCGTCGCCGTCTCCACCAACGCCAAGGAGGTGGAGAAGTTCGGCATCGACACGGCCAACATGTTTGGCTTCTGGGATTGGGTCGGCGGCCGCTATTCGATGGATTCGGCCATCGGACTTTCGACCATGATCGCCACGGGCCCCGACAATTTCCGCGCCATGCTCGCGGGCTTTCACGAGATGGACGAGCATTTCCGCACGGCGCCCTTCGAGCGCAACCTGCCCGTGCTGATGGGCCTCCTCTCCCTCTGGTACAACGACTTCTTCGGCGCCCAGACCGTCGCCGTACTGCCCTACGAGCAGTATCTGAAGCGCTTTCCGGCATATCTCCAGCAGCTCACCATGGAGAGCAACGGCAAGCATGTGACCCTCGATGGCGGTCATGTGGACTACGACACGAGCCCCATCTACTGGGGCGAGCCCGGCACCAACGGCCAGCATTCCTTCTATCAGCTGATCCATCAGGGGACGCGGCTCATCCCCTGTGACTTCATCGGCTTCGCCAAGACCCTGAATCCTCTAGGACGTCATCACGACATGCTGCTGGCCAATGTCTTCGCCCAGACCGAGGCGCTGGCCTTCGGCAAGACCGCCGCGGAGGTTAAGGCCGAGGGCACGCCGGACTGGTTGGTGCCCCATCGCCTCTTCGAGGGCAACAGGCCCTCCAATACTCTGCTGCTGGACCGTTTGACCCCGGCGGCGCTGGGCAAGCTGATCGCCCTCTACGAGCACAACGTCTTCACTCAGGGTACGGTCTGGCAGATCGATTCCTTCGACCAATGGGGCGTCGAGCTGGGCAAGGTCCTGGCCCAGCGCATCATCCCCCAGCTCGAGAGTGCAACGGAGCCGATGCTGGAGCATGACAGCTCCACCAACAACCTGATCCGCCGCTACCGCAAGCTGAAAGGAAGCGCCTGATGCCCCGGAGATTGGCCGGCCCAAGAGGTCACACAGGGGCGCGCGCGGATACCAGGCGTTATCGCAAGTTCGTC
>DATFRE010000165.1:0-5754 GCA_035263545.1 Dongiaceae bacterium | reverse complement strand
AGCGGCTTCTACGAATGGCGCGGGATGGAATCGGGCCGGAAGGCACCCTACTGGATCGGGATGAAGGACAAGGCGCCCTTCGCTCTAGCCGGGATCTGGAAGGAGATCCTCGACCAGAAGACCGGCGAGCTGCAGGACCAGTTTCTGGTGATCACGTGCGAGCCTAACGCCATGATGGCCGAGCTTCACAACCGCATGCCAGTGATCATCGACCCTGCCGAATACGACCGCTGGCTGTCCGCCGGATCCCCGCCCGTGGACCTGCTGCACCCCTACCCAGCGGAGAAGATGACGACCTATGAGATCGGGCAGCTGATCAACAAGCGAGGCTACGACGCGCCGGACATAATCGATCCGGTGCCCCCCGTGGCATCACTGCCAAAGCCGCGACAGAATGACCTGTTCGGCTGACGGGCGCAGTCCAGACATTCGCTACCCCGTTACGCGCAAAAACGCTACCCACAGCGCTACCCACGTGACAATCAGCGGCGGATCCCCAGACTAGGTTGGACGTTTAATAGTTGAAACATAATGATTTTTCGGTTTGCCTGACATACGGCAACCTCGTTTGACGGGTGATCACGAGATACTGGTCCTGCAGCTCGCCGGTCTTGCGATCGAGAACCTCTTTCCAGATCCCGGCGAGGGCGAATGGCGACCTGTCGGTCATGCCGATCCAGTGGGGCGCCCGCCTTCCGCTCGGCATCTTGCGCCATTCGTAATAGCCGGAGACGGGGATCAGGCAGCGCCGCAGCCGGAAGGAATCGGCATAGTGGCGCGAGGTCGCGATGCCCTCGCTGCGGGCATTGATCCATTCCCTGTTGGGCGACCAAGTAGGCTTTCCCCAGCCCCAGCGCAGCATGACGAGCTCGCGCCTTCCATTCTTGATCCGCAACACGGGCGCCCGCTCCGTCGGTGCGTGGTTGTAGCGCCCGCGGAAGTCGGGTGGGGCTTCTTCAGAGGCTCCCCCTCCGCCGCCGCCGTCAGCGCTCTCCGCGCCTTGGGCCGTCAGACCGTAAAGATGGCGGATATCGCCCCAGGTCAGCAGATAGGTGTAGCGGCCGCACATGCTTCAGCTGAGACCCCGCTCCAATGGCTTCGCCTTGACCTTCCGCGCGCCACAGCTGCGGCAGCGCATCCTCGGCGCCAGCTCCGCAAGCTCGGCATCATAGCCTGCCCTCAGGACCAGCTCGGTCGGGTCCATGATTCTTTGATGGCCGCACGCCTCGCACCGGACGGCGATAGGTTGCCCGAGCAGGATGAGATCGCCCAGGCGCTTTGCCGGTCGGTCGCGGATTTCGCGGGGCACGGCCCAGTAGCCTGCCTCCCGCTCTTCGGAGCGCGCTCCCATGCGCAGATGGCAGCATGAGAACGTACAGAGAACAAGCCACTGTTTCTGGCCGTTGCCGCGGGGTGATCACGCAAGATATTGAGACTCCGGTTGCGGCGCGGCGTCAGCCACCGATGCGGCCGCCGAGCTCATCCTCGATATGGGCGCGGATGATCTCGTCGAAGCTCCTTTCGGCCTTGAAGCCCAGCGCCGTCGCCCGGCTTGCATCGAAGGCCTGGGGCCAGCCGGCGACGATCCTCATGATGACCGGGTCCGGCTCGCGCCGGATGAGGCTCACCGCCTTCTCCCCGGCAATACGGCGGAGGGCCGCGATCTCCTCGCCCACCGTCGCCGAGATGCCAGGCATGCTGAGACTGCGCCGCGCCCCCAGCGGCTCCAGATCCATCACCGCCGCTTTGATGAGGAAGCCGACGGCCGAGCGCGGGCTCGCATGCCAGTGGCGGACCTCCTCGCCGACGGGCAGGACGGCTTCGTGGCCAGAGAGCGGCTCGCGCAGGATGTTGGAGAAGAATCCCGAGGCCGCCTTGTTGGGCTTGCCCGGCCGGATGCAGATCGTCGGCAGGCGCAGCCCGATGCCGTCGAAGAATCCCCGGCGGGAAAAGTCGGCGAGGAGCAGCTCCCCGATCGCTTTCTGCGTCCCGTAGCTGGTCAAGGGCGTGGTGAAGTACTCGTCCCCGATCACCTCGGGAAAGGGCGCCCCGAAGACCGCGATCGAGGAGGTGAAGACGAGCCGGGGCCGGTAGGGCGACTTCAGCCCCTCCTCCCGCACCGCCTCGAAGAGCAGACGCGTGCCGTCGAGATTGATGCGATAGCCCTTGTCGAAATCCGCCTCGGCCTCGCCCGAGACGATCGCCGCGAGATGGAAGATGACATCGGGCCGCGCCGCGATCGCCTTCGTGACAGCGCCCTGGGCCGAGAGATCGGCGGTGGTCGAGACCGTCTTGCCGGCGAAGCCGGCCGGCGCTTGCGGCTCGACGACATCGATAAGCGTCAGCGTCGCGATGGCGCGCTCGCCGAGCCGGCCGGTCGCGGCGAGCTTTTCCGTCAGCTTGCGGCCGATCATGCCCGCCGCACCGATGATCATGACATGCATCCGCTCTGGTCTCCCGATCGCTCCTCAGTCCGGCCAGCGCAGCCTTGCAGGCAGCTTGACGCCGTTATCCTCGATCAGCTTGCGCAGCTTCCGGTTCTGCTCCAGCAGCCGGTCGCGCTGGCTCTCCGCCTTGCCGAGCTGTGCCTGGCGGCGGGTCAGCTCGCGTCGAAGCTGCACCAGATATTTGTCGTTCTGGTCCATGCCCGCTGCCTAGGCCGCCCGAGCCGCGACGGCCTCGACCTCGAAGAGGAGGTCGGGATGGGCGAGGGCGGAGATGACCGCCAGGGTCGAGGCCGGCGCCGCGCCCTGGAGCGCCTCGTCCCGGATCTTGCGCGAGGCCGGCACATCCCCCGCCCGGGTCAGGAGCACATTGACCTTCACCAGATCGGAGCGCGCCATGCCGCCCGCTTCCAGCACGGCGATGAGATTGGCCCAGGCCAGCTTCGCCTGGGCCTCGAAGCCCTGCTCCAGCGTGCCGTCGGGCCGCGCGCCCACCTGGCCCGAAATATGGAGCCAGCGCATCTGGCCATCGACCAGGGCGCCATGGCTGTAGCGCGAGAACGGCTTGCAGATCGTCTCCGGGTTGAACAGATGCAGCACGGCGACCTCCTTGCTCACGGATCGACCCGACGCTATCTGTTCATCCGATGCAGGACAATCGGAACGATGCGGGCCCGGTCCATGTGGTCGGCGGCGGGCTCGCCGGGAGCGAAGCGGCCTGGCAGCTCGCCAAAGCCGGCATCGCCGTCGTGCTGCATGAGATGCGGCCCCAGCGCCCGACCGAGGCCCATAAGACCGACCGCATGGCAGAGCTCGTCTGCTCGAACTCCTTCCGCTCCGACGATGCGATGAACAATGCCGTGGGCCTGCTCCATGAGGAGATGCGACGCTGCGGGTCTCTCATCCTCGCGGCGGCCGATGCCCACAAGCTCCCCGCCGGCGGCGCGCTCGCTGTCGACCGCGACGGCTTCGCCGAGGAGGTCACGCGCCGCCTCGCGGGCGAGCCGCTGATCCGCCTCGAGCGCGGTGAGGTCGCAGGACTTCCGCCCGCCGAATGGGGCTCGGTGATCCTGGCGACCGGCCCCCTCACCTCTCCGGCGCTGGCCGAGGCGATCCGGGCCCTCACCGGCGAGGATTCCCTCGCCTTCTTCGATGCCATCGCGCCCATCGTCCATCGCGAGAGCATCGATTTCGGCCGCGCCTGGTTCCAGTCGCGCTACGACAAGAAGGGCCCCGGCGGCGACGGCGCGGATTACATCAATTGCCCGCTCGACGCCGCGCAATACGAGGCCTTCGTCGATGCGCTGCTCGCCGGCGACAAGACCGAATTCAAGGAATGGGAGGCGAGCACCCCCTATTTCGACGGCTGCCTTCCCGTCGAGGTGATGGCGGCGCGTGGCCGCGAGACTTTGCGCTTCGGCCCGATGAAGCCGGTGGGGCTGACCGATCCCGCAACGGGCCGGCGGCCCCACGCGGTGGTCCAGCTTCGTCAGGACAATGCGCTCGCCACCCTGTTCAACATCGTAGGCTTCCAGACCAAGCTCAAATATGCCGAGCAGGTTCGCGTCTTCCGCATGATCCCCGGCCTGGAGCAGGCCGAGTTCGCCCGCCTCGGCGGGCTCCATCGCAATACCTTTCTCAATAGCCCCCGGCTGCTCGATCGGCGTCTGCGCCTCAAGGTCGCACAGCACCTCAGCTTCGCCGGTCAGATCACCGGCGTGGAAGGCTATGTCGAGAGCGCCGGGATCGGCCTGCTCGCCGGCCGCTTTCTCGCCGCCGAACGGCTTGGCCGGGAGCTCGCGCCGCCGCCGCCGACGACGGCCCTGGGCGCGTTGCTGGCCCATATCACCGGCGGCGCCGATGATCGCCACTTCCAGCCGATGAACGTCAATTTCGGGCTGTTCCCACCGATGCCCGAGCAGCCCGGCCGGCGCAAGGGGCGTCTGGCGAGGAAGCCCGCGCTGGCGGCACGCGCGCTCGCCGATCTCGCCCTCTGGCTGGAGGGCTGGCGCCAGGCCGCGTAGCTAAACCGCCTGGGCTTTCCGCCGCCGGCGCGCGCCGTCGAGATTGGGAAGCAGGGCCGCCAGGAGTCCTATGGCTGGCAGGAAGGCACAGACCTTGTAGACGAAGCCGATGCTGGTCAGATCGGCGAGCCAGCCGAGAAGTGCGGCACCCAAGCCGCCCATGCCGAAGGCAAAGCCGAAGAAGAGTCCGGCGACCGTGCCGACCTTTCCCGGGATGAGTTCCGTGGCATAGACCAGGATGGCGGCGAAGGCCGAGGCCAGGATCAGGCCGATGACGACGGTCAGCACGCCCGTCCAGAACAGATTCGCATAGGGCAGCATGAGGGTGAAGGGAAGCACGCCCAGGATCGAGAACCAGATCACGTATTTGCGGCCGAAATAATCGCCCACCGGCCCGCCGACGAGGGTGCCCACCGCGACCGCGCCCAGGAAGATGAAGAGATGGATCTGGGCGGCCTGGACCGAGAGACCGAACTTGCTGATGAGATAGAAAGTGAAATAGCTGGTCAGGCTCGCAAGGTAGAAATACTTCGAGAAGATCAGGGTCAGCAGGATGGCGATCGCGCCGATGATGCGGCCGCGGCCGAGCCGGGCAAGCTGATCCGCATGCAGGACGGGGGCCTTGGCGCGGCGGCCGCCCTGATGATCCCTATACCAGCGGCCCACATTCCACAGAACGGCCATGGCAAGCAGCGCCACGACGGAGAAGATGGCGATGCTCCGCTGCCCGTGGGGCACGACGATGAAGGCCGCAAGCAGCGGCCCGATGGCGGAACCGACATTGCCGCCCACCTGAAAGAAGGACTGAGCGAGCCCGTGGCGTCCGCCCGAAGCCAGCCGCGCCACGCGCGAGGATTCCGGATGGAAGATCGAGGAGCCCGTCCCGATCAGCGCCGCCGCCACGAGCAGAAGATAGAAGTGATTGGCCACCGCCAAGAGCAACAACCCGCAAAGGGAGGAGCCCATGCCGATCGCGAGCGAGAAGGGCTTGGGATGACGGTCGGTGTAGTAGCCCACCACCGGCTGCAGCATGGAGGCCGTGACCTGGAAGGTGAGCGTGATCAGGCCGATCTGGACGAAGCTGAGGCGAAAGGAAGTCTTCAACAGCGGATAGATCGCCGGCAGCAGCGACTGGATCGTGTCGTTGAGGAAATGGGAGAAGCTGATGGCGGCCAGAATGGCGAAGACCGTGCCATCCGCCAGGCTCGCCCGGCGCCCCAGGGTGTTCTCGCTCAACGCACTGCTCCCGCCTCACATCCGCTCATTCCAAGGTATGTCGAGAGATG
>DATFRE010000164.1:0-6369 GCA_035263545.1 Dongiaceae bacterium | reverse complement strand
TCGACGATCCGCGGGTGCTGTTCGCGCTCAACCCGCTCTACGGGGTCGGCTTCCTGATCCGCCACGGCTTCGTCGCCTTCCTGGTGCTGGGCTCGGTGTTCCTGACCGTCACCGGCGCCGAGGCGCTCTACGCCGACATGGGCCACTTCGGTCGCAAGCCCATCAGCCGCGCCTGGCTCTATCTCGTGTTCCCCGCCTTGCTGTTGAACTACTTCGGCCAGGGCGCGCATCTTCTTGCCGACCCGAGCGCCATCGACAACCCCTTCTATCGCCTCTATCCGACCTGGACCCTGATTCCCATGGTGATCCTGGCCTCGGCCGCCACCATCATCGCCTCCCAGGCGGTGATCTCCGGCGCCTTCTCGATGACCAGCCAAGCGGTGCAGCTCGGCTACCTGCCGCGCCTGCAGATCCTTCACACCTCCGCCAGCGAGCGCGGCCAGATCTATGTGCCGAAGATCAATCTCCTCCTGCTGTTCGCCGTCGTGGCTCTGGTGCTGGGGTTCAAATCCTCGGGTGCGCTCGGCGCCGCCTATGGCATCGCCGTCACCGGAACGATGAGCATCACCACCAGCCTGGCTTTGTTCTACATGGTGCGGGTACGCGGCTGGAACCCGCTCTTCGCCGGCTTGATCTTCGGGGTCTTCCTGCTGGTCGACCTCTCCTTCTTCGGTGCCAATATGCTGAAGGTTGCGGAAGGCGGCTGGGCGCCGCTCTTGATCGGCGGCAGCGCCTATCTCATCATGTCGACCTGGACCAAGGGCCGGCGCGCCGTGATGGGGCGCCGCAGCGAGGAAAGCCTGCCGCTCGAGATGTTCCTCGCCGGGCTCAAGCCGGACAGGCCCATCCGTGTTCCAGGCACGGCGCTGTTTCTCACCGCCGATGTCGACAAGGTGCCCGCCTCGCTGCTCCACAACCTGAAGCACAACAAGGTCCTGCATGAGCGGGTGATCCTGCTCAGCATCAAGACCCTGGACATTCCGCGGGTGGCCGACGAGCAGCGTCTGGAGATCCGCGATGTCGGGCATCACTTCTACACCATCGTCACCCGCTACGGCTTCGTGGAGGAGCCCGACATCTGGCGGGTGCTGGCCCAGTGCCGGGCCCAGGATCTGCGCTTCAACCTGATGGAGACCTCGGTCTTCGTCGGCCGCGAGAAGCTGGTCATCTCTGACCGAACGCCGCTGGCGAAATGGCGCAAGGAGCTCTTCGTGCTGCTGTTCCGGCTCTCCCTCAGCGCTGTCGAGTTCTTCCGCGTGCCCTCCAACCGCGTCGTCGAGCTGGGCGGCCAGTCGGAGTTCTAAGCTAGAACGTCCCGTCGCGCCGGCGCCGGAGCACCGGAGCATCCGGGCTCTGACGCCGGTCCGCCCGCGGCGAGCGGCCGAAGGTCCGGCGGTAGAGACGCGAGAAATGCTCCGGCGAGGCGAAACCCGCGCTGAGCGCCACCTCCGTCACCGGCAGCCGCGTCTGCTGCAGCAGCGCATGGGCCTTGCCGAGCCGCATCATCTTGTAATGGCCGAGCGGTGTCTCCCCGAGGTGTCGGGCGAAGAGGCGCTGGAGCTGGCGCAGCGAGAGCCCCAGATGCTGCGCGATATCGCCGAGCCCCAGCGGCTCCTCGATGTTCTGCTCCATGAGCGCGATGGCGCCCGCCAGCAAGGGATCGCGCAGTTCGGCTGGATGGGCCGCCGCCGCGAGCTGGGGCTCCGCGGCAGGACGCCGGCGCCGCAGCAGGAGGTGATCGGCGATCTCCCGGGCGAGCGCCGGACCATGCTGGGCCCCGATCCAATGGAGCATCATGTCGAGCACCGCGCTCTCCCCGGCGCAGGTCATCCGCCCGCGGCTCGCGGTGAAGAGCTGCGGCAGGGCGCGGCATCGGGGATAGACCTCGCGGAAGCCCTGCAGATTATCCCAGTGGACGGCGACCTCGGCGCCGTCCAGCAGCCCCGCGGCCGCCAGGATCTCGCTGCCCGTCTCGATGCCGGCGAGCTCGGCGCCATGGCGCGCCATCCGGCGCAGCCAGTCGCGGATCTTGGGGTCCCTGGCATTCTCTTTCGGCTCGAAGCTCGCCAGCACGAAGACGGCAGCGTAGGTCACCGGCCCGGCGAGGCCGCCATCGACCGGGAAGCGGAGCCCGCTGCTGGCACTGATATCGCCACCATCCCGCGACAATAGACGCCAGTCGTAGAGCCGCCGCCCGCTCAGCCAATTGGCGATGAACAGTGTCTCGACCGCCGCCGAGAGCCCCAGGGCCGAAAAGGCCGGGGTCAGCAGGAAGGCCAGTTTTCGGGTGTCCTCCGCCAGGGCGACCTCCATCCGCGACAGCCCAGCATGCCCTGCGCCTCGATCGAATACGACAGGAATCTGTCGCGTTCGATCAAGTGGCTGCTGGCCTCCGTCCTAGCCTGAAGGCAGCAAGGAGACAACGCATGACCGATCTTGCCGCGACGAAGAAGCTGACATGGGACTTGGCCGATCCGGCCCACGCCCACACCATGCCCTCGCGCTTCTTCTATGACGCCGGCGTCTTCGCCGCCGAGCGGGAGCGCATCTTCTACAAGGGCTGGCATGCGGTCGGCCATGTGAACGAGTTCAGCGAGCCCGGCAGCTACCTGACCCAGGATATCTTCGACCAGAGCGTGATCGTCATTGCCGGGCGCGATGGCGAGGTCCGCGCCTTCCACAATGTCTGCCAGCATCGGGGCAACCGCCTGCTGATGGAGAGGCGCGGCAGGCTCAGCACCGTCATTCGCTGCGGCTATCACTCCTGGTGCTATGACATGGCGGGCGCGCTGCTCAACGCCCCGCGCAGCGAGCGGCTGGAGGATTTCGACAAGAGCCGGTACGGCCTGAAGCCCGTCCGTCTCGAGAAGCTGGGCGGCTTCTACTTCGTCAATCTCGACCCGTCGGCGCCATCCCTGGCCGAGGTCGCGCCGGGCGCCGAGGCGGAGATGCGCCGCTTCCTGCCGGATCTCGACCGCATGCAGCTCCTCGACGAGGTCGATGTCGTGGTGCCGGCGAATTGGAAGGTCATCATGGACAACTCGATCGAGGGCTATCACTTCGATCTGTCCGGCCCGGTCCACAAGCATCTCGCGAGCCTCATCGACTTCAAGCAGTACCGGCTGACAGCCCACGACAAGTGGTGGACCTACATGGCGCCGCCGAAGGCGGGCGCGAACTCCGCCTATGGCGAGCCGCTCGAGGGTGCGGCCTGGCAGACCGACTGGTTCTTCAATATCGGCATCTGGCCGAACACGACCTTCTACTGCTTTCCCTTCACCGACATGGTCGCGACCTTCATCATGATGCCGCTGGAGCCGGAGAAGTCGCTGCTGCGCTTCGGCTACTATCGTCCCGAGCGGCCGATGCCCAAGGTGACGGCAGCCTCCATCCGCTGGATGAACGAGGAGCTGGGGCCCGAGGACATCCAGCTCAACGTCACGACCCAGAAGGGCCTGCGCTCCTTCGGCTATGACCAGGGCCGCTATCTGGTGGATGCGGAACGCAGCAACGAGAGCGAGCACCTCGTCCATCACTTCCACAGCCTCGTCTATCAGTCGCTCCAGACAGCCCCCTAGCGAGGCTCCCTTTGTCGACCGATGGCGTTGCGTCCTTCGACTATGTGATCGTCGGCGCCGGCTCCGCCGGCGCCGTGCTGGCCGCACGCCTCAGCGAGGATCCGGATGTCCGCGTCCTGCTGCTGGAGGCGGGGCCCGTCAACCGCAGCTGGCGCATCGACATGCCCTCGGGCATGGGTGGGCTAATCTCCTCCGACCGCTTCAACTGGGCCTATGTCTCGGAGCCCGAGCCCTTCCTCGATAATCGGCGCCTAACCCATCCGCGCGGGCGCGTCCTCGGCGGCTCCTCCTCCATCAACGGGATGATGTATGTCCGCGGCCACGCCCGCGACTATGACGGCTGGGCGCAACGCGGCTGCCGCGGCTGGTCCTATGCGGAGGTGCTGCCCTATTTCCGCCGCGCCGAGCGCCATGAGAAGGGCGGAAGCGACTACCATGGCGGCGAAGGTCCCCTCCATGTCTCCTCTCCCGCCCCGCGCGCCTCGCCCCTCGCCGAAGCCTTCATCCGGGCCGGCCAGGAAGCGGGCTATCCCTTCACGCCCGACGCCAATGGCAGGCAGCAGGAAGGCTTCGGACCCATGGACCGGACGACCCGCGCGGGCCGGCGCTGGAGCGTCGCCAAGGGCTATCTGGCAGGCGCTCTTCAGCGCCCGAATCTGACGGTCGCAACCAGCGCCCTCGTCCAGGCCATCCGCCTCGATGGCCGGCGGGCGACCGCCGTCGACTATTGCCGCGCCGGTCGGCAGGAGCGGGCCCGGGCCGGGCGCGAGGTCATCCTCTGCGGCGGCGCGATCAACAGCCCGCAGCTTCTCCAGCTATCCGGCATCGGACCGGCCGACCATCTGCGCAAGCTCGGCATCGCCCCCCGCCACGATCTCCCCGGGGTCGGCGCCCATCTCAATGACCATCCCGACATCGTCATCCAGCATCTTTGCCGGCAGCCGGTCAGCATCTATCCGGCGACAAAGGCGCCGCGGAAATGGCTGGTGGGCCTGCAATGGTTTATTTCCGGCAGCGGGCTTGCGGCGACGAACCACTTCGAGGCCGGCGCCTTCATCCGCAGCCGCGCCGGCATCGAACATCCCGATCTGCAGCTGACCTTCATGCCGCTGGCGGTCAAGCCCGGCACGGTCGAAAGCGTTCACGCCCATGCCTTTCAGGTGCATCTCGACCTGATGCGGCCGAAGAGCCTGGGCAGCGTCATGCTGAAAAGCACCGACCCCACCGCGCATCCCTCGATCCGCTTCAACTACATGGCCGATCCCGCCGACCGCGCCGATATGCGCCAGGGCGTGAAGCTCCTGCGCGAGGTCCTGGCGCAGAAGGCGCTCGAGCCCTATCGCGGCGCCGAGATATTTCCGGGTCCCGAGATCCGCAGCGACGAGGAGATCGACGGCTGGGTCCGCCGGGCCGTGGAAACCTGCTACCACCCCGTCGGCACCTGCCGGATGGGCCCGGCAACGGAGGCGGGCGCGGTGGTCGACGACCGTCTTCGGGTCCATGGGCTGGAGGGGCTGCGTGTGGTGGATGCCTCCGTCATGCCCGCGATCGTGAGCGGCAACACCAATGCGCCGACCATCATGATCGCGGAGAAGGCGAGCGACATGATTTGCGGCCGCGAGGCCCCGGCCCGGGCCGATCTCCCGGTCTGGATCCATCCCGGCTGGGAAGCAGCGCAGCGCTGAGTTACCGTTCACCCTGCCGCGAAGGCAGGATTCCAGAGCCCTGGATCAGGCGGTTCGCCCTGCATCCACCTTCCGTAACGGAGGCCAATCCCATGTCCCTGCAGCTTTTTAGCCTCGCCGGCAAGACGGCGATCGTCACCGGCTCCGGCCGCGGCCTGGGCCGGGCTGTTGCGAAGGGCATGGCAGCCGCAGGCGCGGCCGTGGTCACCTGCGCGCGCACCGGGAGCGAAGCGGAATCGGCTGCCGCCGAGATCCGCGACGCCGGCGGCAGGGCCATCGGGCTTACGATCGATACGGCCGACAAGGCACAATGCGACCTCTTGGTGGAGCGCGCGGTCGGCGAATTCGGGCGCCTCGACATCATGCATTGCAATGCCAGCATCGACCGGCCGCAGCCGGCCGATCAGGTCGATCCGGCCTCCCTGGAGAAGGTGCTGGCGGTGAATATCGGCGGCTATCTCTTCTCGGCCCAGGCCGCGGCGCGGCAGATGCGCCATCAGGGGACGGGCGGCGCCATCGTCATGACCTCTTCCAACGCCAGCCTGGTGGCCTTTCCGGGGATCGTCTCCTACTGCATCTCCAAGGGCGGGGTCGACCTGATGGTGAAGACGCTGGCCGCCGAATGGGCCGAGCATGGCATCCGGGTCAATGCCTTCAACCCCGGCTATATGGAGCATGCCATGACCGGCACCGAGGCCTTTGACCAGGATCCCGCCATCGCAGAGCAGGCGATCCAGCAGACCCCGATGCGGCGGCGCGGCCGGGTCGAAGAAGTCGTGGGTCCCGCCATCTTCCTGGCCTCGGACGCCTCCTCCTTCATGACCGGGGTGGTCATGCCGGTCGACGGGGGCTGGTGCGCCGTCTGAGCACGGGTCATTCGGCCGCATCGCCTTGCTTCACTTCGCAGGCGACCTATGTTCCTGGCATGTCTCCCCTTGCATGCCGCGCAGCGCTGGCGGCGCTGCTTCTCCTGTCCGCGGTCCCGGCCTCCGCCGGCGGCGCCGATCGCGGCCCCTTGATCACGGTGCCCGTGCCGGACACCGGTGCCGCCACTGTCCCCGTACCTGGCGGACCGGGCCAGGGAAATGTCGTCAATCCTTCCCTCA
>DATFRE010000163.1:0-13162 GCA_035263545.1 Dongiaceae bacterium | reverse complement strand
ACGGAAACGGCGCAGCTGTTCCCGGGCGAATTGCTGTCGGAACTCTCGCGGCGAGACGCCGAAATGGGACCGGAAGCTGCGCGAGAAGACCTCGGGGCAGGAGAAGCCGCAGGAGGCGGCGATGCCCTGGATCGGGATGTCGCTGTAGAAGAGGGAATTGCGCGCCGCCTGAAGGCGCACCTTGAGATAGTAGCGCATCGGCGATTCACCCACCCGGTCGCGCAGGATGCGGCCGAGCGCGCGCACCGAGATGCCGGCGCGCTGGGCGAGCTGACGCGCGGAGAGGGGTGTCTCCAGATTGTCCTCCATCGCGTGGAGGATGCGCGTCAGCGGCGCGCGCGCATCGCCCGAGAGCTGCTGCGCCGAGAGGCGCTGCGGCTCGGCGTCGCGGCGCATGCGCTGGGCGACGAAGCCATTGGCGACGATCTGGGCGAGCGCCGGTCCGTGGCGCCGCGCGATCAGATGCAGCATGAGGTCGAGGGCGGCATTGCCGCCGGCGCAGGTGATGCGGTCGCGGTCGATGACATAGAGCTGCTCGCTCACCGCGACATCCGGATACTGGTCGCGAAACATGGCAAGCGCTTCCCAATGCAGCGTCACCTTGTAGCCATCGAGGAGGCCCGCGGCGGCGAGCGCGAAGACGCCGGTATCGAAGGCGCCGAGCACGGCGCCGTGGCGCGCCAGGCGCCGCAGCCAGTTGAGGGTGCGCTTGGTGCCGTATTGGGTCGGGTGGTTGCCGGCGCAGATGAAGAGGTTCGGAAACCAGGAGATGTCGGTCATGGCCGCCTCGACCGGCACCGACATGCCGTTGCCGGCCCGCACCGGTTTGCCGTCCGGCGAGAAGAGGTGCCAGGAATAGAGCTTGCGGCCCCGGTTCTGGTTGGCGATGCGCAGCGCCTCGATGGCCGGAATCAGGGCATACATGGGGAATTCAGGCAGCAGCAGGAAACCGTAGCGAACCACCTCGGATTCGCCCGGCGCCGGCGGCGTCTCCGCCGGACGGAGCGGCTTGCGCACCACGACAACCTCCCTTCGATCGCAGCGGCCGGATCAAATCGTCAAGTTTTCGAACGAATATGTCAATCGGGGGCGAAGCCTCCCGCCGAATAATCCACCCCTAACCGAGGGGACGGCCGGCTCATGGATTTCGAACGCGCCAAGAAGAGACTGGAAGGCTGCTACATCACCGTGCCCACCATGTTTCGCGATTCCGACCTCGCGGTGGACCTCGCGGCGACCCGGCGCAATGTGCGCTTTCTGCTCGAGAACGGCATCACCGAGCGCTACGGCACGCTCCTAGCCGGGGGTGCGGCGGGCGATTTCTCGACCATGAGCTTCGAAGAGCGGGTTTCTGTCTGCGAAGCGGTGGTGGCTGAGGCCAATGGGCGCGTGCCGGTGGCCATGGGGGCGCAAACCACCAGCACGCTCGAGCTGCGGCGCCTCGCCAAGGCGGCGGCCAAGGCCGGGGCGGAGTTCATCCAGGTCTCCTGCCCGTTCTACTTCACCCACACCGAGGAGGATTTCTTCGAGTATGTGGCGGCGGCAGCCGAGGCCGCCGATATCGGTATCATCATCTACAACACCTTCTGGACCAGCGCCGCCGTCTCTTTCGCCCTGGTCGACCGGCTGGTGAAGATCCCCAATGTCGTCGGCCTCAAATGGGCCTGCCCGCGCACCGACGCGATGGAGTTCGAGGACGTCGTCAGCCACTTCGCCGGTCGGCTCTGCATCATCGACAACCATCTCATGTTCGCGATGAGCCATATGCTGGGGGCGCGCGCCTTCGAGGTGCATCTCGCCAATTACTGGCCGGAATGGGGGATCCGCCTGATCGACGATCTTGCGGCCGGGCGCTATCCGGCGGTGCAGCAGGCCCTCGTGGGCGAGGCCATGCCTTTCTACAAGCTCTGGGTCGAGATCGAGAAGACCTACACGAGCGGTGACGGCTATCTCGACAAGCTCTGCATGGAGCTGGTGGGGCTCGATTCGAGCCGCTGCCGGCCGCCGACCCGCGACATCCGCGATCTCTACCGCGACCGCACGCGCAAGATGCTGGTGAAGACCGGCGTGCCGCGGGTGCTGCCGGCCTAGCCCGCCAACTCCGGATCGCGCTGCTCGACAGCCCCCGAATGAAATAGCGCTGCAAGGCGAGAAAGAGGAACACACTCGGCTGGCTCCCCATGAGGTCTTCTCCCGCACCTTCCAATTTGCCGCCGAAGCGGTCAAGCCGGTGGGCCAGGCCCTGCCTAGAGTGGCGCCGGAATGCTGTCCGGAGGTAACCAAGCATGGACTTCAATCTGCTGAAGAAGCGGCTCGAGGGCTGCTACATCACGCTGCCGACCTTCTTCAAGGATCCCGAGCTGGAGTTCGACCTCGAGGCGACCAGGAAGGCCGCGCGATTCCAGCTCGAGAACGGCATGACGGAGAAATATGCCACCTTGCTGGCCGGGGGCGCCGCCGGTGATTTCTCCACCATGACCTTCGACGAGCGGGTCAAGGTCGCGGCCGCCGTGGTCGAGGAGGTCGCCGGGCGGGTCCCGGTCGCCATGGGGGCGCAGACCACCAGCACCATGGAGGTCAAGCGCCTGGCCAAGGCAGCGGCCTCCCTCGGCGCCGATTTCATCCAGGTCTCCTGCCCCTTCTACTTCCCGCACACGGAGGAGGATTTCTACGCCTTCGTCGCCGAAGCCGCCGCGGCGACGGATATCGGCATCATCATCTACAACACCTTCTGGACCGCCTCGGCCATCTCCTTCAATACCGTCGACAGGCTCGTCTCCATCCCGAACGTCGCTATGGCGAGGTGCAGCGGGCGATGATCCGCGAGGCCGTGCCCTTCTACAAACTCTGGGTCGAGATCGAGAAGACCTACACCGCCGGCGATGGCTATCTGAACAAGCTCTGCATGGAGCTGGTGGGGCTGCCTTCCAGCCGCTGCCGGCCGCCGACCCGCGACGTCCGCCCGGCCTACCGCGAACGGGCGCGCAAGATGCTGATCCAGACCGGCGCGCCGCGGGTCATGGCGGCCGCCGCGGAATGAACGGCTTTATTTGCGCGCCGTCGTGAAAACATCAACCAGATGACCGAATTCCTCAACTCGACCATGGCGAGTGCCGCCGATAATCGGGCCTGAGGGGACTGTCGCGGGGGCGGCCCCGAAGGCTCGCGAAGGAGTCGCCGGGGCCCACCGCTGCTCCGCAGATACAAAACGAACCGACACAGGGAGAAACGCATGTCAAAGCAGAAAAGCTCGCTCTGGATCCCCGGTCTCAGCCTGCCGAACCTCAACCGGCGTCAGGCGCTCGCGACCTTCGGCGCCACCGCGCTCGCCACCGGTCTCGCCGGCCGCGCGGCCTTCGCCGAGGACAAAGTGATCCTGCGCACAAACTGGCTGTTCTACGGCTCTCACGCCATCTTCTTCCTCGGCATCGACAAGGGCTATTACCAGCAGAACGGCATCGATGTCGTGGTCAAGCAGGGCAACGGCTCGGGCAACACCGTGCGCCTCGTCGCCAACAAGGACACGACCTTCGCCTATGCCTCCGGCGTCACGATGATGAAGGTGGCGGCCCAGGGCGCGCCGATCATCTCCGTCGCCACCATCGACGCGACCGGCACCGATGCCGTGATCGTCAACCCCGATTCCGGCATCAAGACCTTCAAGGATCTCGAGGGCAAGAAGGTGCTGACGACTGCCGGTGCCGGCGTCAACACGCTCTTCCCCGTCGCCGCCCAGAACGCCGGCGCCGACGTCTCCAAGATCCAGCTCACCAATGTGGCGGAGAGCGCGCTGATCTCCAGCTATCTGCAGGGTCTCGCCCCGGCCTTCCTTGGCGGCATCGACAACGCCCCGGCGGAGATCGAGGCCAATGGCGGCAAGCCGCCGATCGCCTTCAACTATGTCGACTACGGCGTCTATCAGCCCGGCTATGCCATCGTCGCCAACAAGGACACGGTGAAGGACCAGCCGGATATGGTGGGCCGCTTCGTCAAGGCGACGCTGATGGCGACCAAGGCCGCGAAGGAAAATCCGGACGAGGCGATCAACTCGCTGATCAACTGGGTCGCCAGCACCTCCGACGAAAAGGAGAAGAAGCAGGCGCGCCAGGTGCTCGACGTGACCCTGTCGATCCTGATCTCGCCGAACAACAAGGAGAAGCGGCTGGGCTACAACACGCCCGAGGATTGGGCGGCAGCGCTGGACGCGCTCAAGAAGTACACCGACTTCAAGACCGACATGAAGCCGGAGGAGTTCTATACCAACCAGTTCGTTCCCCAGACCCTCTGAGACGGGCACCGGCGGGCGGTCGTGGACCGCCCGCCCTCCTTCTCAGTCACTGATGGCGGCGGCCCAGTGTCCCGAGTCCTGAAATCATCGAACCAGAGTCCCGGTGGCGGCGGGACACGGGTTATTGATTCGAGTGGCCTGCTTATCCGGGAGATTCGCCCGCGAAGTTCCCGGGCAGGACACTAGGATGACCGAGAGCGTTTCCATTCGCGGCGCGGAGAAGACCTATCAGTCGAAGCACGGGCCCGTCCCGGCGCTGGGTCCTCTCGACCTCGAGATCGAGCCCGGGCGCTTCGTCTCGCTGGTCGGCCCGTCGGGCTGCGGCAAGAGCACGCTGCTGCTCATGATCGCCGGGCTCCTGGAGCGCAGCCTCGGCGACATCTCCGTCGCCGGCCTGCCGGTCAACCGCCCGCTCACCAATGTCGGCATCGTCTTCCAGGGCAATGTGCTCGTCGACTGGCGCGACGTCCTGGGCAACATCATGCTCCAGATCGAGATGCGCGGGCTGAAGCGCCAGGACTATACGCAGCGCGCCCATGAACTGATCGCGTCGGTGGGGCTGACACCCTTCACGCATCGCCACCCCCACGAGCTTTCCGGCGGCATGCAGCAGCGCACCGCTTTCTGTCGGGCGCTGATCCACGATCCGCCGCTGATCCTGATGGACGAGCCGCTAGGCGCGCTGGACGCCATGACCCGCGAGCAGCTCCGCGGCGATTTGGAGGCGCTCTGGCTCGCCAAGCGCAAGACGGTGATCTTCGTCACCCACAGCATCGAGGAGGCCGTGCAATTGTCGGATGAGGTGGTGGTCATCTCACCCCGGCCGGGCAAGATCGTGCGCCGGGTCGAGGTCGACCTGCCGCGCCCGCGGACCCTGGCGGTGCGCCAGAGCGCGGAGTTCCAGGAGCTCGTCGGTGACATCAAGCAGATCTTCCTTGGCTACGGCGTCCTCTAGGGCGATGGCCCGTATCCGCGTGCCCCAACCCTCCTTGGGCTGGCTCCGCGCCCAGACGGCGGGGCGGCTCCTCACGCCGGTCCTGTTCGCTGCGGCCATCCTGGTCGCCTGGGAAGCGATCATCCGGCTCTTCAAAGTGCCGATGTACATCCTGCCGCCGCCTTCGGCGATCCTGGTCCAGTTCGTGATGAAGTTCCCGCTGATCTGGCAGTACACGCTGGTCACGGGCCAGGAGACGCTGGTGGGATTCGGCTTCGCCATTCTGTTCGGCGTGCCCATGGGGCTGCTGGTGGCGATCTCGCCCTTCCTGCGGCGGACCTTCTATCCTCTGGCGGTGACTTTGGAGATGGTGCCGAAGATCGTCTTCGCGCCGGTCTTCATCAGCTGGTGGGGTCTGGGCTTCGCCCCGAAGATCTATGTCGTCGTGCTGGTCTGCTTCTTTCCCATCATGCTGAACGGCATCCTCGCCTTTACTTCCCTGAGCCTGGATCTGCGCCGCTTCTGCCTTTCCACCGGCGCCGGGCCGCTGCGCACCTTCTTCAAGGTCCAGCTACCGGCGGCGCTGCCCCAGCTCTTCGTCGGCATCAAGGCGGCCGCGGTGAATGCCACGGTCGGCGCCACCATCGCGGAATGGATCGGCTCCGATGCCGGCCTTGGCTTCTATATCCAGCAGGCCGTGGGCCAGTACCGCATGGACATCGCCTTCGCGATCATCTTCATGCTGGCGGCCCTCGGCCTCTTCGTCTTCTGGCTGGTGAACCTGGCCGAGCATCTGCTGATCCCCTGGCATATCTCGCACCGCATTCCCACGGGGCTCGGCTGATGGATCGTCCGGAGGTGAGCGCGGCGGATATCGAGGTGCTTCGCGGCTTCGATACGCCCACCATCTGCAACGCTCTCGAGCTCCTCGATCCGCGCTTCATGAGCGAGGGCTTCACGCTCGACCCTCTGATCTGCGCCTTTCCATCTCTGCCGCCCATGGTTGGATTCGCCGAGACCTCCACCATGCGGGCCAGCGGGGCGGGTAGCCGCTCGGCGGCGGCAGATTCCGATTTCATGGACTCCTATCTCGATTATGTGGCCCGTGACCCCCGTCCCAAGATCGCGGTGGTCCAGGATCTCGACGGCCGGCAATGCGGCCGCGGCAGCCTCTGGGGCGAGGTCAATACCAACATCCACAAGGCTCTGGGCTGCCGGGGCGTCGTCACCAATGGCAGCATCCGCGATCTGCGGGCGATCGCCCCGGATTTCCAGCTCCTGGCGGGCTCGGTGGGGCCGGCCCATGCCCACGGCCACTGGGTCGATTTCGCCGATGAGGTCAATGTCGCCGGGTTGATCGTGCGCGACGGCGATCTCGTCCATGCCGACGAGCATGGTGCGGTGGTCATTCCGTCCGCGTTCGCTACCAGGTTGCCGGAGGCGGCGCGGCTCATCATGCGGCGCGAGAAGGTCGTGCTCGACATCTGCCGGTCCCCGGCCTTCAGCCTCGACGGCTTGAAGAAGGCCATCCGCGAAAGCGACGGACTCCAATAGACTGTCGCTTCTGCTGCCGCGCACCCCTCTGGAGATGACCCCGATGCCGACCGTGACCGCGCCCTCCCGCTATCGCGCCGAGGATCTGACCCGCTTCGCCGAGGGCCTGTTCCGGGCTGCGGGGCTGGATGCGGAGAAAGCGCGCGCCACGGCCGAGCATCTGGTCGAGGCCGATCTCATGGGCCACACGACCCATGGGCTGGCACAGATCCCCGGATATCTGGAGGAGATCGAGGCGGGGCTCATGGCCAAGGCGGGCGAGCCCCGCGTCATCGCCGACCGGGGAGCCGCGATCACCTGGGATGGCGGGACCCTGCCGGGCATTTGGCTGACGGACAAGGCGCTCGCGCTCGCCTCGGAGCGCGCCCGGCGCCACGGGCTTGCCGCGGTCGCGATCGGCCGCAGCCATCACATCGGCTGTCTCGCCGTCTATCTGCGCAAGGCGACCGAGCAAAACCTGATGGCGATCATCGCCTCCTCCGATCCCTCCGAGGCCACCATGGCGCCCTTTGGCGGGCTCGCCCCGGTCTTCACCCCCGATCCCATCGCCTTCGGCATTCCGACCGGCGGCGATCCGATCCTGGTGGATATCAGCGCCTCCATCACCACCAACGCCATGACCGGGCGGCTCCGGCGCGAAGGCGGGCGCTATCCGGGCCTCTGGGCGCAGGATGCCCAAGGCCGGGCGACGGACGATCCGGCGGTCTTCGGCGCCTCGCCGCCGGGTACGCTCCTGCCCACGGGCGGGAAGGATCACGGCCATAAAGGCTATGGCTTGGCGCTTGCGGTCGAGGCCCTGACCCAGGGGCTCGCGGGGCATGGGCGCGCCCAGAAGCCGACGACATGGGCCGCCAATGTCTATGTCCAGGTGATCGACCCCGCGGCCTTCGGCGGCGCCGAGGCCTATCTGCGCGAGACCGGCTGGCTCGCCAGGGCCTGCCGCGAATCGCCGCCCGCGCCAGGCAGCGCTGCCGTGCGCCTGCCGGGCGAGCGTGCCGTGGCTCTCAGGCGCGCGGGCCTCGCCGAGGGCTTGGCCCTCTATCCCGGAATCATGGCCGGGCTGGAGAGCTGGGCCGCGAAGCTGAAGCAGGCACCACCGCCGGCGATCGCCTGACCTCCTCCAGCACCCAGTCACGGAAGGCGCGGATCTTGGGCGTGTTGCGGCGCTCTTCCGGATAGACCAGCCAATAACTCTGCCCGTCGCTGGCCATCAGATCGAAGGGCTGAACGAGCTTTCCGGCGGTGATCTCGGCAGTGAAGAAGGCCGGCATGAGCATGGCCACGCCCTGCCCCGCCATGGCCGCGGTGCCGAGCATGGCCTGGACATCGAGGCTGAGGCCGGAAGCCTTATCGGGCACCGCATCGCGGATCCCGGCCTGCTCCAGCCAGACACGCCACCAATGGTCATGCCCATCGAGGATCGGCAGGCGCAGGAGATCGGCCGGGCCTTTCAGCGGTCCATGGCGGGCCAGGAGATCGGGGCTGCAGAGCGGGGTGAAATCCCCTGCGATCAGGCGATGGGCTCTGAGCCCCGGCCAGGCGCCGAGCCCGCCGCGGATGCCGACATCGAAATCCTCCCGGGCGAAGTCGATATTCCGGCTCGAGACATCCAGCCGCACGGCGATATCGGGATGGGCCATCTGGAAGGTGCCGAGCCGTGGCACCAGCCAATTGGTGGCGAAGGTATGGACGGCGGTGACGGAGAGCACGCCCTCCGCCGTTTTGCGCAAGGCGCCGAAGGCGGATTCCAGGCGCTGGAAGGCGTCGCTGATCTGGGGCGCCAGGCGCTTGCCGATCTCCGACAGCACCACCCGGCGCGGCTCGCGCAGGAACAAGGGCGCCCCGACCCGGTCCTCCAGCAGCTTCACCTGGTAGCTGATGGCGGCCTGGGTCATGCCCAGTTCGGTCGCCGCCTTGGTGAAGCTCCCATGGCGTGCGGCCGCCTCGAAGGCGCGGATGGCGCCCAAGGGCGGCAGCCTCGACATCCTTTCGGGCATGGCCATCACCCATAAGCCCTGTTGATGCTCTTCCGCTGACAATCGCTTTGTCCAAGCACCCTGTCGAGATCAGATTTGCCTCACGAGCATCAACCGGATTTGGCCTCGCTGCAATGCGGGGCGGGAGCAAGGACAATGGCAAAGGTCATCGGTTTCCCCTCCAGTTCCGTCTGCGGCCGCCGGCTTTCGGTCGTCGGCCTGCTCTTCAGCCGCCTGCAGCGCTCCGCGCACCGTCCGGCGCCGCTGAACCCCGAAGAGTGGTCGGACCGCATGCTGAAGGATATCGGGCTCTCGGACCAAGCCTGGAGCGAGAGGCTGCCCAGCCGGGACCCCTGGCTGCCGCGTTAGTCTACGACGCAGGGCCGTGGAGGATCGCCTGGGCGACGGCCTGGGCGATCATCCCGTTGCCCGTGCCGTTGAAATGCGAGGTCTCGACGAAGACGTCGACCGTCTTATCGCGAAGGAGATCCGATAGGTTCACGACATCGACGCCCTCGCGGCGGAGGCTCGCCACGGCCTCGGCGAGGGCCGGACGAAGCTGCCGGGTGAGCTCGGCCTGGCCCGGATAGAGCCGGTTGCTGAGATCGGTGGCATAGGCGATGTCCTCGGTCGGATGGGCGTAGTCGGAGCTGTCGAGGGTGGGATTGACCGCCAGGATGAAGCGGGCGCCGTTCTCCTTCGCCAGCCGCGCCATGGCGAGCTCGTTGCGGATATAGGCCGCCACCGATTCCTTCGTCAGCAGGGCGACCCGGGCAGGATCCTGGAGATGCGCCGGGGCCTTGCGCCAGCTGCGCTCCGTCGCCAGCCCGCCGAGGCGGAAGCGCAGCCAATCATAGATGTTGAGGGGCAGATAGCGGTGGATCAGCTCGCCGATTGGGCCGCGGCCCGAGAGGGCGAGCCCGCCGGGCTCGCCCTCATAGACACCCTGGGCGAAATCCACCGGCCCGTCGATGACCACCACCAGATCGGGCTTCAGACCATGTGACAGCTCGTATTGCAGCCGGGCCAGCTCCTGCGCCGAGACCGCGCCGTCGACCCCGGCGTTCAGCAGCTCGTAGCCCTGGGTCTGATCCTCGGCATTCAGCTGCTTCGCCAGCAGGCTCGGGATGGTCAGGGGATCGGGGACCGCGGGACCGAAGACGAGAGAGCCGCCGATGACCAGCACCAGGCGGGTCGGCGTCTTGGGATCGGGGGGATTGATGGTCCGCCGGTAATGGGCCTCGGTGGGCGGAAGCCGGTCGACATTGTAGTAGCTGCCGTGGCGCAAGGCCGGCACGAGCAGACGCGTGCCGAGCATGGTGTCGAAGCTCTGCATCTCCGTGTATTCGAAGGCGAAGCCCGGCGTCGCATAGGACTGCCCCCAGAAGCCCGGAATGGCGGCGAAGTCCGGCGTGGCGCGGTGCAAGGGGCCGATGATCAGCCCCGCCAGCAGGTCGACGACCAGATAGATCGCCAGGGTGATGGCGAGCACGATGGCCGTCTTGCGAATCAACCCGCCCCACAAGGCTTCATCTCCCGTCTCAGCCTTCGCGGCGGGTCGGATTACCCGAATTGGTCGTGAATATCCAGAGCGCTAAAGACGCCAGCGGGTGCCCATGATGCAGGTCACGCCCTCGCCGTCCTGGCCGTAATAGACGGTGAAGAGCGAGCCGCCGTCTTCGAGCACCGTGGCGGGATAGCCGAGATCCTTGTTGGGCAGGCCGCCGCGAATCCGGATCGTGCCCTCGGTGTCCCAGCTCTCGCCGCCATCGGCGGAGAGCACGGCGCGGATGCCGAAATTCGGCTGGCGCCAGCCATAGGTGCAGAGGATGCGCCCATCGGGGAGCGCCAGGAGATGGGGCGGATAGCCCGTGATGGGAAGCGCTTCGGGCTCAGACCAGCTCAGCCCCTCATCCTCGGAGAAGACGCGATGCAGGCGGCGCGTGCCGTTATCGCGCATCATCATCAGCAAGCGGCCATCGTGAAGACGAAGCATCGCCGGCTCCTCGAACTCGCTGCCGGGCTTTGCGGCGGCCAGGACCGGGGGGCCCCAATGACGGCCGCCGTCTTCGGAGCGCACGACGAAGACCTGGCGATAGTTCGGGATGTCGCTCAAGGCCAGCAGCACCGCGCCATCGGACAACAGCACGGCGCTGCGCATGCCATAGCCGCCGCTGAAGGGCGCGGTGGCGATCCGATGGGTTTCGGCCCAGCTCTCGCCGCCATCTTCGGAGAGATGCACCACCGCCTCGCCGCCGCCACGGGCCCAGGGCGCGATCCGCTCCGGGGCGTCGAGCAGCGCGCGCTCGATGTCGAGCTCGGGCGAGAGCGCGAGGCCGCGCAGTAGATCGGCCGGCATCCTGAGGTCGCTCAGCCCCTTGGCAGCGCCCAGCGGATACCAGAAGAAGCGCCACTGGTGCAGCATCACCCGGCCTCCGCCCAGCGCGGTCAGACCGGCGCATTCGACCCCCGACCAGTCATAGCTGGGCACCGCCTCCGGCGCCGACCAGCTTCGGCCGCCATCGGTCGAGCGCATCAGCCAGTTGCGGAACTCGGGATCTTGCGGGGGATGGAGAATCAGGCGCCGGCGGATCGTCTTGTTGAAGACGATGAGCCGCTCGGGGCCCTCGAGGCGGATGATATGGGCATGGGCGCTATAGGCGTGGGGATCCCGGTGGAGGATCGCGTGGCGCGCAGCGGCAGCTTCGATCATCGCAGCTCGACGGTCGGGTGCGGAGCGCCGCTTCCCTCTCCCGTTTCAGGGCACGGGAGAGGGGCTGGCTGCGCCTTCCGCCTCACACGTTGAAGCGCGTGCAGAGCACGAACTGGATCGGCTTCGCATCGTCGCTCCACTCGTGATAGGAGGCGACGACCGTCCCGTCGGGCATCTGCTGCACGCTGGGATAGCCGATATGCTGATAGACGCCGGGATGCTCCCAGTTGATCCCGCCGCCCTTGACCTTGCCGCTGGCCGGCGACATGCGGCTGGAGCCCGGAGTCTCCGTCGCGGTCTTGCCCGGCACGCCGCCCTCGCGGATCACGAACTCGTTCTTGATGTCCCAGTCGAGGCCATCCTTGGAGATGCAGCCGCGCACCCCATAGGGCGGACGGCGATAGCCGTAGACCATCAGATAGCGTCCATCCTTGAGCTGGATCGCCTCGGCCGGATAGCCCCAGATGTTGAGCCATTTCGGCGGCGACCAGGTGAAGCCGTCATCCTCGGAGACGACCATCACCATGTTCTTGGCGTCGCCGCTGGGATTGACATGGGTGCGCAGGAAGCAGACGAGGCGCCCGTCCTTGAGGCGCAGCACTGCCGGCTCCTCATAGTCGATGATGCTGGCCGGGTCATAGGCGAGGGTCGAGTAGTATTCCCAGTTCTCGCCATTGTCGTCGGACCGCATCAGCGCCGAGCGGGTCGACTCGCCCTCGCCTTCCTCCTCATAGCCATGGATGCGGCCATAGAGCCCCATGAGGATGGCGCCGCTGGGCAGCTGCCAGCAGCCGAGGCGGCAGCCGCCATGCTTCAGCGGGCGGACATTGACCGGCACCGGCTCGCTCCAGCTGTCGCCCCCGTCATAGGAGCGGATGACATAGGTGCCGAGCCAGGCCTGGGTCTTGTAGGCCCAGGTCCAGTCGCCCCATTCCTTGGTCAGGGGATGGCTGCTCCAGGAAGGCTGCTCCGGCTTGATGCCGCGCTTGAAGAAGCCGGTGATGGTGAGGTTGATCAGCAGCGTGCCGTCGGCGAGCTCGCAGATGCCGCAATCCCAATTGCCCGTCGTCGAGGTCCAGGGCAGCGCCACCTTGAGGGACTTTGGATTCCAGGTCTTGCCGCCGTCGCGCGAGCGCATGAACAGCGTCTGACCGCTGTCGTGGTGATAGGGGAAGCGCTCCTCGTTGAAGACGGCGACGAGGTCGCCGTTCTTCAGCACGCGCGTGGCGATCTGGTTCAGGCAGTGCTCATCATGCTTGCAGATGACATGATGCGTGACGTTCTTGATAGCGGGCTTCGAGCTGGATTTCGCGCGTGAGACGGCTTTGGACATCGAGATTTCCCCGTGAGAAAGATTCGCCAGATGATGCTCGGCGCCGCCCGGCCGGGCTTGATGGCGGCGGTCAGAAACTTGACATATTTCACCTCGCCCGAGAGGCGCCTCCCTTCCTTCGTTATTCCCGCGAAAGCGGGAATCCAAGGTAACCGGCGTGGTATATGGCCATGGATCCCCGCTTTCACGAGGTTGACGAAACAGGTAGTTCACTCTCCTTGGCTAGCGACTAAAGCCGGCGTCCGGACTCCGCGTCGAAGGCATGGATGCTGGCGGGCTTGGGCGAGAGGGTGATGGGCGAGCCCACTGCCGGCAGCACGCGCTCGTTCACCAGCACCGTCACGGTGCGACCGGCCACCTCGGA
>DATFRE010000162.1:0-8782 GCA_035263545.1 Dongiaceae bacterium | reverse complement strand
AGGTTATCCTATCCTCAGGATATAGATCGCTGGTGCGTCGGCGGATCGCTGCCGCCATTGTGACGACGGCCGCACAACGGTGCGATTTGACATGACCTACAACGGGTTACACTGCTGATAGACCAGGGTGCCGCCGCCGTTGGCGTAGTTCTTGTCGGGCAGTGGCGGCTGGGGCCATTGGGCGCTCAGCGAAGCTACCTGCCAGAGTGACGTTCAGACGCATGATATGAGGCTAAGCCATGGCCAGGTCCATTCGTGGCGGGTTTCTGACCGGGCCCCTGGTTTGCCGCTAAAGGCTTACTCTGGGTCCATGACTCCCTCTTGACCGGACGATTATCGGGGCGTCTGCTTCCACTCCGCAGTATTGGGGTCGGGAGGATGGAACACCGGCTGGCGGCAATCGTGGCGGCTGACATGGTCGGCTACAGCCGGCTCATGGAAGTGGACGAACGCGGCACGCTGGCCCGGCTGAAGACCCATCGCATCGAGCTGATCGATCCCGTGATCGACAAGAACCACGGCCGCATCATCAAGACGACCGGCGACGGCATGCTGGTGGAGTTCCACAGCGTAGCGGATGCCGTGCGTGCTTCGATCGAGATCCAGGAACGCATGCGACGGCGCAACTCGGACGTGCCGGAGGATCGCCGCATCCAGTTCCGGATCGGCATCAATCTCGGCGATATCATCTTCGAGGATGGCGACATCTACGGCGACGGCGTGAACATCGCAGCACGCCTCGAGCAGTTGGCCGAGGTCGGTGGGATCTGCGTGACGAGCGCGGTCCACGCACAGGTCGATGGCCGGCTCGAAGCGGCGTTCGAGGATCTGGGCGAGAAGTCCCTCAAGAACATCAGCCGGCCGGTGCGGGTGTTCCGCGTCCTGCTCGGTGGCGCGGACGGCAAGCCGGAGCCTGGCGCGAAGGCGGCGGTCGCGAAGCCCAGCATCGCCGTTCTGCCCTTTGCCAATATGAGCGGCGATTCCGAGCAGGAGTTCTTCGCCGACGGGCTCACGGAGGATATCCTCACGGAGCTCAGCCGTCGGCGCGAGCTGTTCGTCATCTCGCGCACCTCCTCCTTCGTCTACAAGGGCAAGGCGGCCAACCTGCGGGAGGTGGCGCAGAAGCTGGGCGCCCGCTATCTCGTGGAAGGCAGCGTGCGCAAGGCGGCTGACCGGGTGCGCATCACGGTGCAGCTGATCGATACCGCGACCGATGGCCATGTCTGGGCCGAGCGCTACGACCGCAAGCTTGACGACATCTTCGCCGTGCAGGACGAGATCACGACAGCGATCGTCGCCACCTTGCCCGGCCGGCTGGAGGCGGCGCAGCAGGACCAGCTGGTCCGCATGAAGCCGTCGAACATGGCCGCCTACGAATGCACCCTCGCCGCCAAGGTGCTGCATCACAGGAGCACACGCGAGGACAATGTCGAAGCGCTCGTTCTGATCGACCGGGCGCTCGCGCTCGATCCCGACTATGCCCATGCGCATGCCTGGCGCGGCTGCATCCTGGGTCAGGGTTACAGCAACGGCTGGACGAAGGAGCCGGAGGTGATCTTCAAGGAGGTGATGGTCGAGCTCGACCGTGCCGTCGCGCTCGACGACAACGATGC
Organism: Dongiaceae bacterium; assembly: GCA_035263545.1. Classification (GTDB taxonomy): domain Bacteria; phylum Pseudomonadota; class Alphaproteobacteria; order Dongiales; family Dongiaceae; genus DASXQK01. Next base: position 7,169 of record DATFRE010000162.1, on the reverse strand, counting down.
CGATGTCCATCGCATCCTTGCCGCCATCTCGATTCTGCGCAATGACTTCACCCGGGCGCGCTACCACCAAGACCGTGCGCTGGCGCTCAATCCCAACTACGATCTCGTGGTCGTGCAGATGGGTGAGCTGTTCACCTGGCTGGGCCAGTCCGAGGAGGGCGTCGCCTGGATCCGCAGGGCGATGAAGCTCAACCCGCACCATCCGGCGCGTTTCTGGAGCCATCTGGGCAAGGCGTGTTTCGTGGGCCGCCAGTATGGGCAGGCGATCGAAGCCTTCATGCACATGTCGAACCTCGACACGCTGCAGCACGGATTCCTAGCGGCCTCCTATGCGTGGCTCGGTGACAAGACAGCGGCGTCGGCGCATATCGGCCGCATGCGCGAGCTGGACGCAGCACTCGACCTGGAGCGGTTTTTGGCGACGATGCACTTTGCCCGCGAGCAGGACCTGCAACATCTGCGGGAGGGGCTGCAAAACGCGGGGCTTTAGTCCTTGGCCGAGGTCTTCGCAAAAACCCAGGTTTCGGTTCCGGCATTTCTGAACATGGCGAGGTCCGCTTTGGACCTGGAAGCGGACGCGCCGACTGCGCCCGTGTGAGTTCGGGGCTCAGTCCGCTTCCGGCTCCGGGGCGCGGTGGCGGGCGCGGCTGACCTCTGCGCCGGCGTCATGGGGGAGCGCTGCGAAGAAGAAGATCGATGCCAGGCAGAACACGCTCATGACGAGGAAGACCGGCAGGAAATCCATCGGCGCCAGGCTGGCGGTGGCATGGCTTGGCTTGACGATGGCCAGCAGCGTGGCGGCGATAGTGACTCCGATGCTGAGGGTCAGCTGCTGGGCCGCGCTGGAAAGGCTGGTGGCGCGGCTCATGCGGGCCGGCGGCACATCGGCATAGCCGATGGCATTGATGCAGGTGAATTGGAGCGAGCGGAGCAGGCCGCCCAGCAGCAGCGCGCCGATGATGAGCGCGTAGGGCCATGACGGCCGGAAGAGCCCGTAGTTCGCCAGCGAGACGGCGCAGAGCACGGAATTGCCCACGAGGAGCTGGCGGAATCCGAAGCGCCGCACGATCGGCGGCGCGATGACCTTCATGCCCATGGCACCCACGGCTGAGGTGAAGGTGAGGGAGCCCGACTGGAGCGGCGTGAGGCCGAAGCCGAGCTGGAACATGAGCGGCAGGAGGAAGGGCGTGCCGCCGATGGCCATGCGGAAGCAGTTTCCTCCGAGGATAGAGGCGCGATAGGTGGGCAGCTTGAGCAGCGTCAGGTCGATGGCAGGCCGCTCGGCCCGGCGGGCATGGCGCAGGAACAGGGCCAGGAAGAAGATGCCGATCGCCGCGGCGATCGCCACAAGCCAGCCTGGCAGGGCGCCGCGCCCGATATTGTCGAAGGTCAGCGCCAGAAAGCCGAGGCCGAGTCCGGTCAGAACCAGGCCGCGGATATCGGCGCGCCCCGGATCGGGCATCCGGACATTGGGGATGAAGCGCAGCGCGAGCGCGATGCCCAGCAGGCCGATGGGCAGGTTGACGTAGAAGATCCAGCGCCAGGTGGAATAGGTGGCGATGAAGCCGCCCACGAGCGGGCCGATGGCGGGGCCGACCAGAGCGGGGATCGTGACATAGCTCATGGCCTGGACGAGCTGGGACTTGCTGACTGCGCGCAGCAGCACCAGCCGGCCGACCGGAGTCATCATGGCGCCGCCCATGCCCTGGAGGACCCGGGCTGCGATCATCTCAGGCAGGTTCTGGGCCACCCCGCAGAGCAGCGAGCTGACGGTGAAGACGGCAATAGCGGAGACGAAGACGTCGCGTCCGCCGAACCGGTCGGCGAGCCAGCCGCTGGCCGGGATGAAGACCGCGAGGCTGAGAAGATAGGAGGTCATGGCCGCGCTCATGGTCAGCGGGCTCTCGCCGAGGCTCCGCGCCATGGCCGGCAGGGCCGTGGCGATGATGGTCGAGTCGAGATTCTCCATGAACAGAGCGCAGGCCACGATCAGGGGCAGGATGACGGGCGGCCGTTCGGCCCGGCTATGGGCGGTGAGCAGAGTCGAGGACATCGTCTTCGGAAAATAAGCCGGCGCGCGGATCGTTGCGAGGCTCACGCCCGCAATACGGGGCTGCGGCCGGCGCAGGAAATGGCCGCGCCGACCGTGGGAGGAAAGGGGCAATCCCAAACGCCACGGACATCACGGCCCGCCGCGCCACCTTCCGTCGCCAGGGAGGGCAATCGCATACGGGTTGCTCAGGCCAGTTTTTACTTCCGTCACCCAGGCGAAAGCCGGGGTCCTGGCGACAAGCGAGCTCTTGCAACCCTGGATCCCGGCTTTCGCCGGGATGACGACAAAGAGAGAGCGGCGCGAAAATTGGCCATATGCGATTGCCATGCCCTGTGGAGGGAGGAGAGGGGGTGGCAGCCATCTGACGCAATTTGCCTTGCTAACATACGCTTATAGCGTGTATACTCGACCATTGGTCTTTGCCATGGACGCCCAGCATCGCTGAAGGCCGTCGCCCGTGGCGCGCGTTCAGGCAGCGGAGAGCAGAATGACTGCAGATTCACTGCAGAAGCAGGGCGCCGACCCCTCTACCGTGGCCCGAACCCGGGGGCAGGCTTGGCTGTAAATTCGCTGCAGAAACAGCCAGGGGCCAGCCCATCGGCCTGTCCGCCATGGTCGCGGCCGGAGACGGGCTCACCTTTAGATTGCCTGATAAGAACAGGTACGGCGCCCCCCGCCTGGACCCGCCTAGGCGGTTTTCGCCTCGCTCAGCCCCAACTCCTCGATCATTTTCTGACGCATGATGAATTTCTGCACCTTGCCGGTGACGGTCATGGGGAAGGCGTCGACGAAGCGGATGTGGCTCGGGATCTTGTAATGGGCGATCTGCCCCTGGCAGAAGGCCGCGACCTCGGCCGCCGTCAGGCTCCCCTCCGCGTGCAGGCGGATCCAGGCGCAGAGCTGCTCGCCATATCTGGCATCCGGCACGCCGAAGACCTGGACATCGGCGATCTTGGGATGGGTATAGAGGAACTCCTCGACCTCGCGGGGATAGATGTTCTCCCCGCCGCGGATGACCATGTCCTTGATCCGGCCGACGATGTTGCAATAGCCCGCCTCGTCCAGGGTGGCGAGATCGCCGGTATGCATCCAGCGGCCGGCATCGATGGCCTCGCGGGTGCGGGGCTCGTCGTCCCAATAGCCGCGCATGACGGAATAGCCCCGGGTCAGCAGCTCTCCCGGCTCGCCCGGCGGCAAGATGCGGCCCTCGCCATCGACGATCTTCACCTCCAGATGGGGCTGGATGCGCCCGACGGTCGAGACCCGGCGCTCGATCGGATCGTCGACCGAGCTCTGGAAGCTGACGGGACTCGTCTCGGTCATGCCATAGGCGATGGTGATCTCGCGCATATGCATCTTCTCGGTGCAGCGCTTCATCACCTCGATGGGGCAGGGGCTGCCGGCCATGATGCCGGTCCGCAGGCTCGAGAGGTCGAACTCGGAAAAGCGCGGATGGTCGAGCAGCGCGATGAACATGGTCGGCACGCCATGCAGACCCGTGCAACGCTCGGCGGCGACCGTCTCCAGCACCGCCAGGGGATCGAAGCCCTCGCCGGAATAGACCATGCAGGAGCGATGGGTGATGCAGGCGAGATTGCCCAGCACCATGCCGAAGCAGTGATAGAGCGGCACCGGGATGCAGAGCCTGTCCTGCTCAGTGAGCCGCATCGCCTCGCCGATGAAGAAGCCGTTGTTCAGGATGTTGTGGTGGGTGAGGGTGGCACCCTTCGGATTGCCGGTGGTGCCGCTGGTGAACTGGATGTTGATGGGATCGTCGAATTGCAGCTCGCCGGCGAGCTCGGCGAGGCGTTGCCGGCTTTCCGCTGTCGCTGCAGTTGCGATCTCGCCGAAGTTCAGCATGCCGGGGGTCTTCTCGGAGCCGAGCCGGATGACCCAGCGGAGATCCGGGGCCTTCGCGCTTTCGAGGCGCCCGGGCCCGGCGCTGTCGATCTCTGGGCAGAGGCTCCGGATCAAGGCGATGTAGTCGCTGGTCTTGAAGGCGGAGGCGAGGATCAGGCCGCGGCAGCCCACCTTGTTGAGGGCATATTCCAGCTCGTGCAGCCGATAGGCCGGGTTGATGTTGACCAGAATGATCCCGGCCTTGGCCGTGGCGAATTGCGTCAGCACCCATTCGGCATTGTTCGGCGACCAGATGCCCAGCCGTTCCCCCGGCCCGAAGCCGAGCGCGATCAGCCCCGCCGCCAGCTCATCCGTCCGGCTGCGAAACTCGCCATAGCTCATGCGGATGCCCTGCTGCCGAACGATCAGCGCCGGACGGTCGGGCGAGAGCGCCGCCATCCGGTCCAGATGCAGGCCGATGGTATCGCCGATCAGCGGCTGGTCGCTGGCGCCATGCACATAGCTCCGGCTGAGTTCGCCCATGACCGCCTCCCGCTGGATCCCCTCGTTGATTCGAGGATCGCGGCAAAGCCGGTCCTTCACAAGCGAGAAGAAGGGGCTCGCGTGTGATGGGCTTGACAGCGCGTGCACGCGCCGCGCCAGCTTTGCCCATGGCGGCAGAGTCGGCAATGCTGGAGCGGATCGGAGAGGGCCTGAAGCCTCATGGCCTCGCGCCTCGGGGCGCCTTCCACCCGGTGGCAGATGACGGCGTGCCGGAGCTGGAAGGCGGGCCCTGCGGGACGATCCTGTTGCTGGGCAATCTCGGCGGGTCCATCTGGCCTGCCTTCAGCGCTTCGCCGGAGCGGGCGGATGGCATGGCCCACGGGCTCGATCGCTGGACTCGGCGCGTTCTTGGCTCCCTGGCGCCGGGCTTCGGGGCGACCGCGCTCTTTCCCTTTGGGGGCCCGCCCTGGCTGCCCTTCCAGCGCTGGGCCATGAAGGCCGATTCCGTGACGCCGTCACCGCTCGGCATCCTGATCCACCCCGACTACGGGCTCTGGCACGCCTATCGTGGCGCCTTCGCGTTCGTCGAGCGACTTCCGCTGCCCCCGCGGGAGCAGCGGCCAAGCCCTTGCGATTCTTGCGTTGAGCGCCCCTGCCTTTCAGGCTGTCCGGTCGGCGCCTTCATGTCTGGGCGCTATGACGTGGCACGCTGCCGCGACCATGTCGCAGGGCCAGGAGGGCGCGGCTGCCGCGAGGAGGGATGCCTGGCGCGGCTTGCCTGTCCCGTCGGGCGAGCCCATGCCTATCCTGCCGCCGAGATGGCCTTCCATATGGCGGCCTTTCTCGCCGGGCGGTGAGGTGCGATGACGGGCCAATCCTGGAGGATCAACGCCCTGCGGGCGGGAGCTTTGCCTGGAGCTTCGGTGATCGCTGTGCCAGCCCAGGTCGGTGTTCCGCGGGGAACTTGTGGCGCAGAGACATTTTCTGCCGCCTTCTGTGATGATTCCGTGAGCAATTGCCTTGTTGGCTGAGGCCCCTATGGGGTATGTAGGTCTCATCGAGCACAACACGTCGCTACGGAGGGAAAAGGGTGCGCGCGCTTGTCCTAGCCGCATTGTTGGTCGCCAGTCTTGCGGCCGTCGCCGAGGCCGAGAATGACAGTTCGAGCATCCGGACCAAACCGGACAGCACGCTGCTCGTCGGCCCCCCCACACAACCGTTTCCGCTGGCCGAGCCGGCACCGCCGGCCGCCGCAACCCAGCAGGCCCCGGCCGCTGTCCAGCCCGCGCCGGCACCGGCGCCGGCGCCCGTTGTGGCCCAGCCCTGGCCGGCGAACGTGCCGAGCCTGAAGCCGGGCACGGACAAGTCCGTCGCGGTCGCGGCCAAAACGACCAAGCCGACCCCGCCCACCACGACCGTGGCCAAGAACACCACCGGCACGGCGAATACGGCCGCAACGGGCAGCGTCCCGGTGGCGACCCAGGCCGCGAAACAGAGCCAGGTTGCGGCATTGCCGCCGCAGCCGACCAACGCCGCGTCGCTGACGCCGGTCAAGGTCACCCTGCAGGCCGCCATCATCCAGGGCGCGCCGCCGCTGCACGAGCCGCTGGTATGGACCGTCAGCAAGCCCGGCCAGAGCAATAAGCAGATCGGCCTTCAGGTCGCCTCCATGACCGGGCCCCGGGGCGAGTTCTCCATCCCGCCGGGCGATTACGTCGTCACCATCAAGCAGCGCGAGGCGGTGGTCACCCAGCCGCTGACCGTGGGTGCCCGCCCGGTCGTCAAGACGATCATCCTCAATACCTCCATCGTCGCCGTCCGGATGATTCCCTATACCGGCGGCAAGGTCGTGACCGATCCGATTCATTGGGAGGTCTTCGCCACCGGCCTCGGCGCGCCCAGCGCGAATTCGAAGGTCGCCGATGCCGTGGCACCCCAGTCGGCCTTCATGGTGACGGCGGGCTATTATGTCGTGCGCTCGCACTATCACGGCGTGGACTCCGATCTCGCCATGCTCGTCGAGCCGGGGCTGAGCTACAGCTACACCGTCGATCTCTATGCCGCGAATGTCGTCGCCCAAGCCTCCGGGCCGAGCAAGGCGACGAGCCAGATCAAGTGGCAGGTGGTGCGCAGCGCGGCGGAAGCCGACGGGACCCATCGTGTCGTCGCCACCAATACCGGCCCCAACCCGACCTTCCTGGTCCGCGAGGGCAATTACATGGTGATCGCCACGGGGGCCGACGGCTCGGTGGGCGAGGCGCCGCTCGCGGTGATCGCTGGCCATACCCATACGGTCAGGGTGACGCTGAAGCCGGGCGCGACCCAGACCGTCAAGACCAGCACGAACGGCTGACGCCGTAACGGGCTGAATGCATCCGCCCGGGCGCGAAAGCGCCCGGGTTTTTTTCAGGCGTCCAGCATCGGCAGGTTCAGGCCCTGCTCCCGGGCGCAGGCCTTGGCGATGTCGTAGCCTGCATCGACATGGCGCATCACGCCGCTGGCGGGATCGTTGGTCAGCACGCGCTCGAGACGCCGCGCCGCCTCCTTGCTGCCATCGGCGACGATGACCATCCCGGCATGCTGCGAGAAGCCGATGCCCACCCCGCCGCCGTGATGGATGGAGACCCAGGTCGCGCCCGAGGCGGTGTTGAGCAGCGCGTTGAGAAGCGGCCAGTCCGAGACGGCGTCCGACCCGTCCATCATCGCCTCGGTCTCGCGGTTGGGGCTGGCGACGGATCCGGAATCGAGATGATCGCGGCCGATCACGATCGGC
>DATFRE010000161.1:0-11067 GCA_035263545.1 Dongiaceae bacterium | reverse complement strand
AGGAGTACAAAGAAGCAGAGTCGGAGATTCTCAGGGCTATCGACTTGAATCCGAGCGATGCGGTTGCGCGGCGCTATTATTCCATGTTCCTAGCGGCGACCGGACAAGCGGAGTTGGGCATCGAGCAGATCGAGTTAGGCCGGCGTCTCAACCCATTCGATACGCGTTGGGTGCCATGGGACAAAGGCATCGTCTGCTTCACCGCACGCCGCTACGACGAAGCGATCACGGCCCTTAGACAGGCGCGCGACCCCATCAACGAGGTACGCGGGTGGCTTGCGGCAAGCTACGCGCACGCTGGCCGCTTAGAGGAGGCCCGGGCGACGCTCGAAGAATTTCTGCGGGTCGCCGAAACGGACATGGCAGTTTTCCCGGGCCGGCGGCTCAAAGACTGGGTGCCTTATTGGCACGGGGCCCTCGAGTACCGCGACCAGAAGGACTTCGACCATCTCTTTGACGCCCTGCGCAAAGCGGGTCTGCGAGAATGATGGTTAGCAGCGCGAGGATGACTCGCCGCCCTGCCGTAGCTCCCAGCTGAACGCGGGCTCGCCCACGCCGCGCCCGGGGGAACGCCTCTGCCGAAGGGATCAATAGGCCGACCCCGAACCGGCACGCGAACCCCAATCCGGCTCGACGACGCTTGCCCGACCCATGCAATCCGTGCATGGCTTAGGGGTGCGTCGCGAAAACGAAGACCTCCCTCTTTTCCCCGCCTCCCGCCTCCCGCCTCCCGCAAGGGGGGAGGGGAATTGTACGACCTGGTCACGACGGGTTGACTCCGGCGATAGATGGAACAAAATAGGAACAAACATAGATCCCCGTCCTTCCATCTTACGATCATGCCCATCGAGCCGAAAATCGCCCATCTCGCCGCCTTGCGCGCGCTGATCTCACGGCAGGCGCCGGGGCAGGCAGCGCTGCCGCCTTGCCCTCTCGGCCTGCCGGCTCTCGACGCGGCTCTCGAGGGCGGGCTGCCGCGGGGCTGCCTGCAGGAGGTGATCCCCGCCGATGAGGGCGCCGCGGCCGCCGGCTTCGCCGCCTTTCTCCTCGGCCGGCTGGTGAAGGAGGCCGAGGGCGGCGGTCGCGGCGTGCTCTGGGCCTCCCTGGGAGAAGGCGATCTCTACCCGCCGGCGCTCGCTACCTTTGGCCTCGATCCCGGTGCCGTGATCCTGCTCTCCGCACCGAGCCCGGCGGAGTTGCTCTGGGCCATGGAGGAGGCGCTGCGCTCCCCGGCATTGGCGGGGGTGGTAGGCGAGATCGACCGGCTCGACCTCACGGCCGGCCGGCGCCTGCAGCTCGCCGCTGCGGCCGGCGGGGGTGTCGGCTTTTTGCTGTTGCGCGCCGACCGTCCCGCCGCGGCCGTGAGCGCGGCGGCGCTGCGCTGGCGCGTAGGCGCGGGGCCGGATCGAGCTTGGCATGTGGAGCTCCTGCGCCGGCGCGGCGGCCGGCCGGGAGCATGGATTCTGGAGCGATCCGCTGACGCGGAATCGCTCCAGGTCTTGGAGTCGTTACGCTCAAGCGCCGCGCAGGCTTGAGAGCATGATCCATGGATCATGCTCTAGGTGAGAGAATGAAACGGATCGTCTCCTTGTGGCTGCCGAGCTGGGCGACGGATCGGCTGCACCGCAAGCCCGATTGTCCGGCGGATAGGCCCGTCGTCACCATCGCGGAGGTCGCCGGCCAGCTCCTGATCCAGGCCGCCGATGCCCTGGCCGGGGCGGAGGGCATCCGGCCCGGCTTCGCTCTGGCCGATGCCCGCGCGCTCAGGCCGGATCTCGCTGTCTTTCCCGCCGATCCCGCCGGCGATGCCGCGGCGCTGGCGCGGCTCGCCGATTGGTGCAGCCGCTATACGCCGCTGGTCGCCCTCGACGGCGGTGACGGGCTCTGGCTCGACATCACCGGCTGCGCTCATCTCTTCGGCGGGGAGAAGGCGCTGATGTCCGACCTGCGCCATCGCCTCGCCGGCTTCGGCCATGATTCCCGCATCGCCGCCGCCGACTGCCCCGGCGCGGCCTGGGCCGCCGCCCGCTTCCGGGAGGCTGCCCAAACGGTGGTCGAGCCGGAAGCGGCCCGGGAGAGCCTGGCGCCGCTGCCGGTAGCAGCACTGCGCCTGCCCCCCGTCTTGACGGCGGAGCTGGAGCGCCTGGGCCTGCGGCGGATCGGCGATCTCTATCCCGTTGCGCGAGCGGCGCTTGCCCGGCGCTTCGGCATGCTGCCGGGAGAGCGGCTGGATCAGGCGCTGGGACGCATCGCGGAGCCGATCTCGCCCCGCCTGCCGCCCCCGGCCTTCGCGGTGCGCCAGATCCTGGCGGAGCCGATCCTCCATGCCGAGGGTCTGGCCGCTATGCTGCAGCGCCTGCTGCCCCGGCTCTGCCGCGAGCTGGCGGAAGCGGGGCAGGGGGCGCGGCGGCTGGAGCTCGGCTGTTATCGCGTGGATGGCCGGGTGGCGAAGCTCGCCGTCGGCACCAGCCGGCCGAGCCGCGACGATGCCGCCCTGATCCGCCTCTTCGCCGAGAAGCTGGAGCGGATCGATCCCGGCTTCGGCATCGAGGCCATGACCTTGGCAGCACCCCATGTCGAGCCGCTGGCCGATCTGCAGCTCGCGCTCGCGCGCAGGCGCAACGAGACGGCCAAAGGGGCGGCGGGTCAGGAGGCCGATCTGGCGCCGCTCATCGACCGTCTCGGCAATCGCCTGGGCTTCGCCCGCCTCGCCCGCGCCGAGCCGCGGGAAAGCCATTTCCCCGAACGTGCGGTGAAACGCATGCCGGCGGCCTTTCCTGCTGCTGCAGCGAAGCCCGCTTCTGCCTGGCCGGCGGGACCGTTGCCCTTGCGCCTCTTTCCGCGGCCCGAGCCGGTGACCGCCGAGGCGGCGGACGAGGGCGATCCGCCCCTCTCCTTCCTTTGGCGGGCGCGGCGCCATCGGATCCGAGCTGCGGAAGGCCCGGCGCGCATCGAGCCGGAATGGTGGCTCGGGGAGAGCGGGGGCCCGCGCGACTATTGGCGGCTGGAGGATGAGGCGGGCTTGCGCTTCTGGCTCTTCGGCCAATCCGGGAGCTGGTATCTCCATGGCCTCTTCGCGTGAGACAGAGATTTCCCTCTCCCGCACTTGCATCCCCCTCCCCCCTTGCGGGGGAGGGTCGGGGTGGGGGGTGATGCCGCGCACGATGCCTCAGGCGATCGCATCTGTGACTCCACCCCCACCCCGGCCCGCCCCCGTCGAGGGGGCGGGGGAAAGAGGAGCGGGAGAGGGAAAAGGGGCTTATGCCGAGCTGCAGGTGACGAGCAATTTCAGCTTTTTGCGCGGGGCGTCTCATCCGCAGGAGCTGGCGATCGCTGCCGCCGCCCTCGGGCTTGCCGGCTTCGCGCTCACCGATCGCAACAGCCTCGCAGGCGTGGTGCGCGCCCATATGGCGGCCAAGGAAACGGGCGCCAGATTTATCGTGGGCGCGCGTCTCGATTTCCGCTGCGGGCGCAGCCTGCTCGCTTTTCCGACCGACCGCGCCGCCTATGGCCGGCTCGCCCGGCTCATCACCCTGGGCCGGCGCCGGGCGCCCAAGGGCGAATGCCATCTCGACCTCGCCGATCTCGATAGCCTCGGCGAGGGGCTGATCTTCATCGCCCTGGCGGAGGGGCCGCTCGTCGAGATGGATGCGCTTTCCTCCCTGCTGGAGGATCTCGCCGCGCGCTTTCCGGGTCATGTCTATCTGGCGGGCCAGCATCTCTGGCGCGGCGACGACCGACGCCGCTTGGCGCTTCTGGCGGAGCTTGCTTCGCGCCGCGGCACGGCGCTGGTCGCGGTCAACGACGTCCATGCCCATGATCTCCAGCGCCGGAAGCTGCAGGACGTGCTGACCTGCATCCGCGAGCATTGCACCATCGAGGAGGCCGGCTATCGCCTCTTCGCCAATGCCGAGCGGCATATGAAATCGCCGGAGGAGATGGCACGGCTCTTCGCCGATCATCCCGACGCGCTCGTGCGCACCATCGAGATCGCGGAGCGCTGCCGCTTCTCTCTCGACGAGCTGCGCTACGAATATCCCCATGAGCTGACGGAGGAGGGCCGCACGCCCCAGGAGGAGCTGACCCATCTCACCTGGCGCGGAGCGGCGGGGCGCTATCCCGGTGCCATCCCGGAGAAGGTGCGGGCCCAGCTCGAGCATGAGCTCGCCCTGATCGGCCAGCTCGACTACGCGCCCTTCTTCCTCACCGTCCACGACACGGTGCGCTTCGCCCGGTCGCGGGGGATCCTCTGCCAGGGCCGCGGCTCGGCCGCCAATTCCGCCGTCTGCTATTGCCTCGGCGTCACCTCCGTCGATCCGGCCCATATGGACCTGCTCTTCGAGCGCTTCATCAGCGCCGCGCGCAACGAGCCGCCGGATATCGACGTCGATTTCGAGCATGAGCGGCGCGAGGAGGTGATCCAGTACATCTACAAGAAATACGGCCGCGAGCGCGCCGGTCTCGCCGCCACGGTGATCTGCTACCGCAGCCGCTCGGCGCTGCGCGAGGTCGGCAAGGCCATGGGGCTCTCCGCCGATACGGTCGCGGCCCTTGCCGGCGCCGTCTGGGGCTGGAGCGATCTCGGGCTGGAGGAGACCCGGGTGCGCGAGCTGGGGCTCGATCCCGAGGCGCCGCGCCTGCGCCAGACCCTGGAGCTGGCGGCCGCCCTCATCGGCTTTCCCCGCCATCTCTCCCAGCATGTGGGTGGCTTCGTCATGACCCGCGGGCCGCTGGAGGAGCTGGTGCCCATCGAGAACGCGGCCATGGAGGACCGCACGGTGGTGGAGTGGGACAAGGACGATCTGAACGATCTCGGCATCCTCAAGGTCGATGTGCTGGCGCTCGGCATGCTGACCTGCCTGGCCAAGGGCTTCGACCTCATCCGGCATCACTACGGCAGGAGCCTCGATCTCGCCGCCGTGCCCCAGGACGATCCCGCCGTCTACGAGATGATCTGCCGGGCCGACACCATCGGCGTGTTCCAGATCGAGAGCCGGGCTCAGATGACCATGCTGCCCCGCCTCAAACCGAAGAACCTCTACGATCTCGTCATCGAGGTCGCCATCGTCCGGCCCGGCCCGATCCAGGGCGACATGGTGCATCCTTATCTGCGCCGGCGCGACGGCAAGGAGCCTGTCTTCTACCCCAAGCCCGAGCTGGAGGAGGTGCTGGGCAAGACCCTCGGCGTGCCGCTGTTCCAGGAGCAGGCGATGCGCATCGCCATCGTCGCCGCCGGCTTCTCGCCGGAGGATGCCGACCGCCTGCGCCGGGCCATGGCCACCTTCCGCAAGAACGGCACCATCCATCATTTCGGCGACAAGATGATCGCGGGCATGATCGCCAATGGCTATCAGCGCGATTTCGCCGAGAAATGCTTCCATCAGATCCAGGGCTTCGGCGATTACGGCTTTCCCGAGAGCCATGCGGCGAGCTTCGCCCAGCTCGCCTATATCTCCTCCTGGATGAAATGCCATTACCCCGCGGTCTTCGCCTGCGCGCTCCTCAACAGCCAGCCCATGGGCTTCTATGCCCCGGCTCAGATCATCCGCGACGCCATCGAGCATGGCGTCGAGGTGCTGCCGCCCGATGTCAACCAGAGCGTCTGGGACTGCACCCTGGAGCTGCCGAGCCTCTCCGCCAAGCCCCCGCGCACGCCATCCCTTACCGATGATCCGGCGCCCGAGAGCTATCTCACCCGCGCCCGCCGCACCGAGCCCTTCGCGCTCAGGCTCGGCCTGCGCCAGGTGAAGGGCCTCGATCGCAAGGAGGCCGACCGCCTGATCGAGCGGCGCGGCAACGGCTATGCCGATGCCACTTTGCTCTGGCGCCGCGCCGGGCTCTCCAAGCGCAGCCTGGAGGCGCTGGCCCGGGCGGATGCCTGCCGCTCCCTCGGCCTCGACCGGCGCGCCGCACTCTGGGCCCTCAAGGGCATGGCCGATTCACCACTGCCCCTCTTCGCCGCGGCCGCGGAGGAGGAGCAGGGGGCGGAGGCCGAGACGTCTCTGCCGCGCATGAGCCTCGGCCAGCATGTCTCGGAGGATTACGCCAGCCTGCATCTCTCCCTGAAGCAGCATCCCCTCGCTTTGCTGCGCCCGCATCTGCCGCGCATCTGCACCTTCCCTGCCGAGGGGCTGGCCCTGCTGAAGAACGGCGCCCGTGCCGGCGTAGCGGGGCTGGTGCTGGTGCGCCAGCGCCCCGGCACGGCGAGCGGCGTCATCTTCGCCACGCTGGAGGACGAGACGGGCATCGCCAATCTCGTCATCTGGCCCAAGGTCTTCGAGCGCTTCCGGCGCATCGTCATGACGGCGCGGCTGATGGGCGCCATCGGCCGAATCCAGAGCGAATCGAACGTCACCCATCTCGTCGCCGAGCGGCTGATGGATCTGAGCCATCTCCTGACCGCGCTCGCCGAGGGCTCTGCCCCGCTGGCGGCGCCGCTCGCCCGCGCCGATGAGGTCGTGCGCCCCGGCAGCGACCGGCGGCTCGGCGACTACCGCTCGCGGGACTTCCACTGACCGCCGGCGCGCGTTGCCGAACGGCATAGTCCGGACAGCCGGAAATGATAGAGTGAGGCCATAACACCGGGGGCTCTCATGAAAGCACTGCTCGCCGCCATTGCGCTTCTCTGCGCCGTGCCCGTCGCGCTGGCCGATCAGCCGGTCATGACCGATCAGCAGAAGCGCGACGAGATCCGCGCCATGCCCTGGGTCTCAAAGGGCATCGTCGCCCTGGCGACCTCCAAGTCCTCGATTGCCCTTCCGGCCAGCTATGTCGCGATCAGCGGCGCCGATGCGCGGCGCTTCGACCATCTGATCAACGCCGAGGAGGACCCGGATATCGAGGCCGTCGTCGTCAACAACGACAGCTTCAACTTCGTCATGTTCGAGTATCTCGCCGAAGGCTATGTCTCCACCGACGACTGGAACGAGGTCGATGCCGGGAAGATGCTGGAGCAGATCCGCGACGCGACCGAGGAGGCGAATGCCGCGCGACGCCAGCAGAACATCGGGGAGCTGCATGTCACGGGCTGGCTCAAGGAACCGGTCCTCGACCGCAAGACCAATGTCGTCTTCTGGGTCCTCAACGTCCATTCCGCCGATGGCGATCTCGTGAACGCCGTCGCGCTCCGGCTCGGCCGCTACGGCTATGAGAAGATGATCTGGGTCGCGGATGCCGCCGCCTATAAGAAGGGACCCGACGACCAGACAGCGATGCTCCAGGCCCACAAGTTCGATGCCGGCGCCACTTATGCGGACCATATCAGCGGCGACAAGCTGGCGGGCTACGGCATCGCCTCGCTCGTGGCGCTGGCGGCCGGAGCCAAGGTCGCCCAGGCGGCCGGGCTCCTGATTCTGGTCAAGAAGTTCGGAATCTTCATCCTCGCGGCACTCGCCGGTGCCGCCGCCTGGGTGAGGCGCAAATTCCGCCGCAAGCCTGAGGCCTGAGCCCCGATCCGGGCGTAACCATCCCGCATTGCAGCGGTAACCATTTCGCCTCGGTCTGAAGTCGAAGCGTAACTGCGATTCCCCAGATTCCTCTCTGCTTGAACCGATCAGTCGGACTGCTTTGCCGTCGAAGCGGCTGCAGCTGCGCCTTTTCGGAAAATCAGAGTAGAGAGGATCGCATGAAAATTCTCATTGCCTCGACTCCCGCGACGGGCCATCTCAATCCGCTGCTTGCGATTGGACACATCCTGATCGCGGAGAACCACGAAGTCGTTGGTTTATCTGGCAGCGCGTTCCGCGAGCGCATCGAGGCTACCGGCGCGGAATTCCGCGCCCTTCCCGCCGGCGCGGATTTCGACCTGGGAGATATCCTGTCGGTCGTTCCCGAACTGAAAGACATACCTCCCGGGCCGGAATGGATGCGCACGGCGATCGAGGGCATCTTCGTCGACCCCATCCCCGCCCAGCACCGGGGCCTGGAACAGGTTCTGCGCGATTTCCCTGCCGACGTCATCATCGGCGACGATATGTTCTTCGGTCTCCTGCCGATGCTTCTCGGACCACGCGCGAAACGGCCTTCCATTGTTCTCTGCGGCACATCGATTTTGCACTGGCGGCGAGAGGACAAAGCGCCGGTTTTTGCCGGCTTGCCCCCCGCAACCAGCCAGGCACAGCTCGAGGAATACGCGACCATCTCTCGAGAGCATGACAGGGTGGTCAATCAGCCCGTCGCCAGTCGCCTGAATCGGTTCTTGAAGGGTCTGGGTGTCGGGCCGCTAGCGACGCCTCTCTTCGAGTCCGTCGTAGAGCTTGCAGACGCGTATCTGCAGCTGACCGTTCCGAGTTTTGAGTTTCCCCGCGCCGTCCCGCCCTCAGTGCATTTCGTCGGCACTCTTCCGATCATTCCGAACCAGGCCCGGATCCCCGCCTGGGCGCATGAATTGGACGGTTCGCGCAAGGTCGTCCTGGTCACACAGGGGACGGTGGCAAATCACAACTTCAACCTCCTGATCGCCCCGACGCTGGCGGCGCTCGCCAACGAACCCGATCTCTTGGTGGTCGTCACCGCAGGCGGCCGCCCGATCGACGCCATACCTGGCCCCATCCCCGGCAATGCGCGTCTGGCGAGCTATTTGCCGTTCGATTGGATGCTGCCGAAGGCCGACGTGTTCGTCACCAATGGCGGCTATGGCAGCGTCAACCAGGCGATAAGCTTTGGCGTTCCCCTTGTCACCGCGGGGCTGACCGAAGACAAAGCCGCCGTGAACGCCCGCGTCGCATGGTCCGGTGTCGGAATCGATCTCGCGACCAACGAGCCGACGCCGCAGGCGCTTCGCGCGGCCATTCGGACCGTGCTCGACAAGCCGGCTCATCGTTTGCGCGCTTCGTCTATCGCCGAGGAGTTCCGCGCAATCGACACGCGCTCCGAGATCCTCCGGATTATCAGCCAAGTGTCGCCTGTCGCGAATGAAAACCACCTGCCACGAGGCAAGGTTGCCTAGGGCCAGGCGTGCGGACTGGATCCGGTCATCGGAGGATATCCGTGCTCTTCCGTATCCGGCCCGCCTCCATGGCCTTCACTTTACTGCTGAGCTTTCTCGTGGCGTTGCCGTCCTTCGGCATCGATATGAGCCTGCCGGCCCTCACGGCGACGGGCGCCGCCCTCGGCGTGAGGCCGGCCGAGGCCGGCTTGATGATGAGCCTGTTCATGGTCGGTTTCGCCGTCGCGCCGCTTGTCTATGGGCCTGCCTCCGATCGATATGGCCGAAAGCCTGTCGTCGCCTTCGCATGCCTGCTCTTCATCATGGCCAGGATCGGCTGCGCGCTGGCCCGATCCCTGGCGATCCTGCTGATCTGGCGCGTCGTCCAGGGTGCGGGCGCCGGCGCGAGCATGACCATCGCCTTGGCCATAATCCGCGACCTGTTCGAGGGCGAGGCCGCACGTACGAAGCTCTCTTACGTGGCCATCGCCATGATGATCGTCCCCATGATGGCACCGACGGCCGGAGCAGCGCTCCTCGCCCTCGGGGGCTGGCGCCTCATCCATGCGGTGCTTGCCGGTATCGGCCTCCTCTTGGTGCTGGCAATGATGCTGGGATTCGCCGAGAGCGCACGGATCGACCCGGCCAACCGGCTGATTCCCTCCGTCCTCGCCCGCAACTATCTTCGCGTCTTGCTGAATCCCATCTGCCTTGGCTACATCCTCGTCAACGCCGCCGCCTTCGGGGCGCTCTTCGCCTATGTCAGCGGTTCGTCGCTGTACTTGATCAACGTCGTGGGCTTGAGACCCGCGCAGTATGGCCTCGTCTTCGCGGCAACCTCGCTGGGCATCATGGGAGGCGCTTTTCTCAACGGCCGGCTCAGCGCCCGGGGCGTCCTGCCGAGCTATCCGCTCACTACCGGCCTGGTCCTCGCGGCGGTTTCCACGATGTCGCTGCTGGCCATGACACTTGCGCATTGGATGCCTCTCTCCCTCGTCATCTCGCTTCTGGTGCTGGGTAATCTGGCCTTCGGGCTGATAGCGCCCAACGCCATGCAGGCGGCCATGCAGCCCTTGCCGCAGATTGCCGGCGCGGCGGGTGCGGCGACCGGCTGCATCCAGATGGCGATGGGGGCCATTGCCAGCGGGCTCGTGGCGACGCTCTATGATGGGCGCTCGGCGCTCTCCATGACGGCCCTCATGGCCCCTGTGCTCGCTTTTCGCCTTGGCCTCGTATCTGCTGATTGCGCGTCGCGCCGAGATGCGAGGTCATGCCATCTTAAGCGGGGCTCGCGCTGTCGATTCGCTTGTTGCTGGCGAATAGCGATCGGCGGTCCCAGTGTCCTCCTGGCTCACGAGGGCCTCGGCCGCTCTTCGGATCTCATCCGGAAGTCAGCCGGCGTGACTCCACGCGGCGATGAGCCCTTCCGACCGCGCCCGGACCTCGGGCGAGGCGAGGCAGGTGGCGACGGCCTCGTAGCCGGGGGCGCCGTGATAGGGCGCCACATAGCTCGGCGGGCTGTGATTGGCGGGGCAGAGGATGATCGCCTCATCGGCGCCCACCGCCGCCAGATCAAGGATCGCGCAGGAGCGGGTCAGCAGGAAGACCGGCCGTCCGGCGGGCCCGCGCCGGCGCAGATGCGCGATGAGGGCCTCCTGGGCGGCCTGGTCCAGCCCCTGCTCGATCATGTCGATCACCAGGATGGCCGGGCCCTCGGCTTCCAAGGCAGCGAGCAGGACCACCAGTGCCGTCGATACCGTGGCGCCATCCTCGACCAGCCAGGCCAGCGCCTGATCGACGCTGGATCTGAGCGCCGGATCGGCCTCCAGCCGCGCCCGCGCTGCCATGCCGGCATCGGCCATCCGATCCAATCCAAGGAAGCCGGCGCTGGGCAAGCTCTCGGCCAAGCGCAGCGCAAGCCGCATCTTGCCGCTGCCGAGCGGGCCGGTGATGTAGGTCAGCGGCCGAAGCTCCCGCAGCTCGAACCGCTCGCCGCCCCAGGGCCAGGGAAGGTCAAAAGCGACGCTGCACGCGGTGGCCGGCACGAGCAGGCGCGCGAGCTCGCTCACGCTCGGCGCCCGTCCCTGCGCGAGACCTCGCCTCAGGCCGCGGATCTTCTCCACCATGCCGGCCAGCTGGCC
>DATFRE010000160.1:0-3627 GCA_035263545.1 Dongiaceae bacterium | reverse complement strand
TCCAGCTCTATTTCCAGCCCCTGGTGACCCTTGCCGAGGCGAGGCTCGCGGGCTTCGAGGCCCTGATCCGCTGGCACAGCCCGCGGCTCGGATTGGTCGCGCCCGCCGTCTTCATCCCGCTGGCGGAGGAGACGGGGCTGATCACGCCGATCTGCCGCTGGGCGCTGACCTCGGCAACCCGCAACCTCGCCAAGTTCCAGGAGGCGGCGGCGACGCGGCGGCTCAACAGCGCGCCGCTGACCGTCTCGGTCAATGTCACCAAGCATCAGATCGACGATACCGAGACGATGGCCGTCATCGACCGCATTCCCGAAGATAGCGGCGTCGATCTGGGGCAGCTCAAGCTGGAGCTGACGGAAAGCGTGCTGATGAACGACTACGCCCGGGCGCGGGACTGGATCGCGGAGCTCAAACGACGCCGGATCAAGCTCTCCATCGATGATTTCGGGACCGGCTATTCGAGCCTCGGATATCTGCACCAGTTCGGCGTCGACGAGCTAAAGATCGACCGCTCCTTCGTCGACGGCATGCTGACCGAGACGCGCAGCATGGAGATCGTACGCGCCGTGATCGGCCTGGCGCAGGGCCTCGGCCTCAGCACCGTGGCCGAAGGGATCGAGCAGGAAGCCCAGGCCCGCCAGCTCGAGGCTGCCGGCTGCGTGCTGGGCCAGGGCTATTTCTTCGGCCACCCTGCCGCCGCGGAGGATGTCCTCCGGCGCTTCCGCGAGGACGGCTTCGCCTTCGCGATCTGACCGTGGACTCGCGGAGGGCCCAGTCCTCATAGAGGGCCCCCGGATTGACTCGACCACGCAATTTCAACGCTCCTTCACACGCCGAGTGAGACGCGGGCCGCCTAGATACCTCTAGGACCGCGGTAGAACGCAGCATCCGCACCAGGCGAGATCACGACGGCGCACCCGTCGCGAGCTACCGGCCACATTGCGCGATGGCGTGAAGGAGATGACATGAAGGCCTTGGTATTCTTGAGCTTTCTCGCAGGACTGGCAGCCGTCAGACAGTCGACGGCGCCTATACCCAACGCGGGGTACCGTTCCCTGTCGGCGATCGCGAGCGGCCCGAAGATGCAGGTCCAGCTTCGTACCGGGCTGGAGGTGGTGGTGGAGCGTGTCCTTCGCCTCTTGGGCCGGTGGCGGCACGGCATGCGCGAGCGCCATCAGCTGCAGAACCTCGACGGCTACACCCTGAGGGACATTGGAATCGGCCAGACCGAGCGTCTTTTCGCAATCGCATTTCCACATCGAGTGGGAGCGGCGGTCTCGGACGAGTAGCTACGGGTACAGTAGATCAATCAAGGAGAATGAGGTGATGAGACTCTCGAAGGAACCCATGAGAGGAGCCCGTGGGACAGTCAGCTATGGAGCCCCCGGTGAGGCTCTCCTGGTCGCCATTTCTGCCCTAGCGGATGTGCACGGTCAAATCACCAGCTGCAAACACAATGCCGATCAAAATCTTCACATCCGGTTCGAGGACGGCGCCGGAGTCGATATCGCAGCACAGATTCCCGACGCGCGGCCCGTGCGCGAATTCCTGGTCCGAGCCATGCGTGCCGTGAATTGAACAGGGCCCGCCCCTGCGAGCGGTCCTTTCAGAGCGGCGAATGCTCTGGCTTCATCCCAGCACGAGCGCAGCCGTGCCACCCACGATGACGATCTGGTGGGGATGATCGGCCAAGACTATTCCATGCGAGCGAAGTATCGCCCCGGTCGGCGGCCCCGCGCTACGGCACCGGCGATTTCGCCTGCAACTTGACCGCGATGGCGCGCGGATCCTCCGGACGCTCGACCACGACCTTCGCATCCAGATCCGGGCGGCGGCTGGTGTAAAGCGGCAACACGTCGCGGGTGGTGAGCAGCCAGGCCGGCGGCTTCATCTTGGCGAAGTCGTGAATCGAGAGAGCCTCGATGGGCTGCTCGACATAGAAGAGGCGCGTGGGATCGCAGGGCGGGGCGCAATAGACCGGCGCCGGATCGGCGCGGATCGCCCGTGTGATGTAGCCCGCCGTGCCGCGGGAGAGGCCGAACTGATCGGCCAGGAGCGGCACCGCGATGCTGGGCAGGATCAGCTGATAGAGCGCCAGAAGCCCGAGCATGCCGGCGGCGACATGCGCGAGCCAATGGCGGCGGCGCCAGAGTTCCTGGACGATGAAAGCGGTGAGCACGCAGACGGCGGGGGTCAGCGGCATGGCATAGCGCGAGCCCGTGCCGGGCCAGACCAGCAGCAGGGCCATGCCGGTGCAGAGATAGCAGAGCAGCGGAAAGACCACCGGCAGCGACAGCAGCGGGATGCCCTGGCGCCAGCGCCGCTTCGCGAGGAAAGGCAGGAGCAGTGTCATCGGCAGCCATTCCAGTGCCAGCTGGATGACGAAGCGGACGCGTTCTTCGAGATAGCTCGCTGAGGCGTCCTCCCCGTTCATGCGCATGTAGCGCAGCCAGTTGTATTCGTCGCCCGGGCGATAGACCGCCGCGGCCCAGCCGATATTGGCGAGTGCCGGCAGGAGGCCGGCGAGGATGATTCCCCAAAGCTCACTCCAGCGCCGGCGCCAGAGGATGTAGACGCCGACCCCGAGCACGAAGAAGCCGGCCGGCTGCGGACCCTTGGCCAGCGACAGCAGAGCGGTGAGGAGCGCGCAGGCGATCCAGCGCCAGGCGCCGACGCGGCCCCTCTCCTCCCCGCCCCACCAGAGATAGAAGGCCAAGAAGGAGAGCGCGGTCACCAGCGTGTCCGGCTCGGCGATGGTGAGCTTCTGCAGCAGCAGTGGGCAGAAGAGATAGCTCCCCGCGGCGAAGAGCGAAGCGGCGAGGCTGGCATAGCGCCGGGTCAGACGCTGGATCAGGAGGGCGGTCAGCAGGATAGAGAGCAGGATCGGCCAGCGCACCGACCATTCATTGACGCCGCCGGTCCAGGGCGCGATGGCGGCGGTCGCCCAGGGCAGCAACGCCGGCTTCTCGGCCCAGCGCGTGCCGTAGATCGCGGGCGCCAGCCAGTCGCCGCGCTCGGTGATGTCGCGGGCGATGGCCGCGTTGCGCCCCTCCTCATAGATGAAGGAGCGCATGGAGAGATTGGGGAGCGAGGCCAGGGCCCAGACGACGACCACCAGAAGAAGGGCCAGCAGGCCCTGGCGGCCGAGACGCGGTGCCGCCGGGGTTTCCCAGGCGGTCGCATAGAGATGCGACAGACGGCGGCGGAGATCGCTAGCGCTCAACAGCTCCGCCTCATGGCCGCCCGGTCCTCGATATCAGCTGGAAGATGCTTCGCCGAAGAGCCGGCGAAGGCGGCGGATGATAGTCGAAAGCGTCATGGCGTCAATCGAGGGACTACCCGCCCCTCCCTCCTTCGTCACGGCCGGGCTTGTCCCACGGGTGTCCGGTTGAGAGACGGCACTCATCGCGGAAACGCCCGAAGCATCGAACTTTCATCTTCTCGACCCCGGTCGGGACGCGGATAACCCGTCTTCGGTGCTCCCCTTTCTCGTCATGCTCGGGCTTGTCCCGAGCATCCACGTCTTGGGGCGCCTGCGCGCGTGGAAACGCCGATAATACCTGGTCAAATGCCGCTATCGACGGCAGGCAAACTCGTGGATGGTCGGCCTTCGCCGACCATGACGGT
>DATFRE010000159.1:0-2252 GCA_035263545.1 Dongiaceae bacterium | reverse complement strand
GAGCGGGATGATGACGCCGCCATTGGCGAGCGAGGGGATCCAGGCCGGCTCGATATCGAGAATGTCGTAAGCGCCGGAGTTCGCGATATGCTCGGCGATGGGCTTGGAATACTGGTCGGGATGGGGCAGCTCGACGACGTTGTAGTTCATGCCCGTCAGCGCCTGCCAGAGCGGGCCCGAGAAGTTCTTCGGCTCGAGGGCCTGGAGACCGGCCTCATAGGTCATGTTGATCGTCGCGCCCTTGTATTTCTGCGCCGCCTGCACGGCGCGATAGGCGGAGCCTTCGGTGGGGGCCTCGGTCGAGGCCTTCACGGCCGCGTCCTGGGCCTGGCCCAGCGGCGTGCTCTTGTCGGCGAGCCCGACCTTGGAGAGATCCACGACATCGGCCCAGGCATTACCGGCGGTGTAGCCGAAGCCCGGCACCATGGCCGCCCCGCCCATCAGGACGAGGCGCGTGAGGAAGGTCCGGCGCGAGGTATCCCCGCGGAGCCAGCAATCGACCTCCTCGCGGAGGCCGGCGTCGAAATCGCGTCTTTCACGCTCGTTCATTGTTCGAGTCCTCCCTTGTGAGCCCGGCGGCCGCGAGCGGCCCGCGGGTCGTTGTTAAGCCTTGCCGATCAGACCACTTCCCCTCACACCCTCGGATGCTGCGCCGTTTTGCGCTCGGCGTCACGGTCCAGCTTCGCGTCCAGAAAGGTGAGCCGCTCTACCCGCCGCCCCTCCAGCAACTCATCGGCGGCGGCGGCGAAGGCCCTGAAATGCGCGGTCGCCATATGCGCATCGAAGGCCGCCGGGTCCTCATAGATCTCGTAGAGCGCGATGCGGTTGGGCGCGGCGGCATCGATGAGCACATCGAAGCGCCGGCAGCCGGGCTCGCGCTCCAGCGAGAGCCGCGCATTCTCGAGGATGAGCGCATGGAAGCGCTCGACTGCCGCAGCCTTTATGGTGAACTCAACGTAGATGATGAGGGGGGGCATCGGCCTAGCCCTCCTTCGATCGCCGCACCAGGGCCGCGACCTCCTTCAGATGATCCTCCATGGCGCGGGCGGCCGCCTCGGGATCGTGCGCCGCCACGGCCTCGTAGACGCGCCGATGGGCTTCGGCCGCCCCCTTCTCCGCCCCCGGCACGCGCAGCGACATCGTGCGCTGGCTGGTGAGCCACTCCACCAGGGCGTCATGCACCGCGGTGAAGATCGGGTTCTTGGCGATGGCGGCGAGCACGTAGTGGAAGGCGACATCGGTGCGCTCGAAGCGGGCCCGGTCGCCCCGGGCCGCCATGTTGGCTTCCAGCGCCTGGCGCAGCCGCTCGATATCTTCATCCGTGGCGCGTGAGGCGGCGAGCCGCGCGACCCCGGTCTCGAACAGCGCGCGGGCCTCCTGGAAATAGGCAGCGCCATCGGGCTGGGAGAGGAAATGGCGCGCCGAGCCGGAAAGCTCGGTGATGAGGGTCTCGGGCGTGGGCGTCGTCACCCGCGGCCGCTCGCCATTGCGCAGGGCCACGATCCCCATGCGGTTGAGGGCGAAGAGCGCCTCGCGGATCGAGGCCCGCCCCACGCCGAAGATCTTCATAAGCTCCCGCTCCGGCGGCAGCATGGTGCCCGGCGGGAAGGTGCCCTCGCGGATCATCGCCTCGAGGCGGAGCGCCGCCTCCTCCGACAGCTTCCGCCGCCGGATAGGCCAGGACGCCAGCTCGCCTGCCACGGATTCCTTGACCTGCGGTAGGGTCATCGACGCTCCCAGAATGAGCCTGCAGACGCCGGTTGCCCCGGCTTTCAGGATTTGGCCGTCAGGATATGGTCAGGCTGTCCACCAGTCAACCTATCCGACCAACCGCGCGCTCGCCGCGTGGCTTTCTTCACTGCCGCTTCAGGCCACTGGAGAGAGATTCATTGCGCCGTTGTTCCTATATTTCAGCCTTGAACATCTTTGGCAGCGCAAACCACAGGCTGTCGTAGGGCTTGGGATATCCGGCGCCCGATGCACGCCACTCGGCAACGATCGAAGCGGCCATCTCTTCAGCTGTGTCGCCATAGCCGTTCTTGAGAATCCAATGATCGACACCGTGTCGGCCCACGACCGGCATCGCGCCTTCGGCGAAGAGGACCAGCAGGTAGTACCTGAGGAGCTCATCCAGTGCATCGCCCTCCACGCCGAACCCATCACGCACATAAGGCACGACCTGCTTGAGCCCGACGGCATCGATCTCCAGCTCGCTCGCGACGGCTTTGGCATGCTCCTCGACGGCCCAGCCC
>DATFRE010000158.1:0-3481 GCA_035263545.1 Dongiaceae bacterium | reverse complement strand
CAGAAATTGAAAGCCGCCGCCCATAGGTCCCCGGATGAGTTCCGCGCGATCAACAGCCCTGGTTCCTTGGCCACGGGCGCCTGGCTGGACCGCGTCGCATGGTTGCGCTAGATGGTGGCCATTCGCCGATCTTACATAGGGAATTGCCGGCCGAAGGGCAAGCTTGCAGGGGCCCGGCCATTCCTTGGGGCCGGGCCATTTTCAGGTTGTCTCATGATATTGCTGCGCCATGGCCAGTCCGAGTTCAACGTCGTCTACAATGCGACGCGGGTCGATCCCGGCATCCCCGACCCCCGGCTGACGGAGGAGGGACGCCGCCAGGCCCTGGCCGCTGCCGCGGCGCTGGCCGCCCATCCCCTCGAGAGGCTGCTCGCCAGCCCCTATACCCGCGCCTTGGAAACGGCCGAGATCATCGCCGGCAAGCTCGGCCTTGCGATCGAGGTCGAGCCCCTGATTCGGGAACATTGCCTGTTCCACTGCGACATCGGGTCGCCGCGCTCGGCGCTGGCCCAGCGCTGGCCGGAGCTTGATTTCGCCCATCTCGAGGAGCGCTGGTGGCCCGATCTCGACGAGACCGAGGTCCTGCTCTCGGCCCGCGCCGAGGCCTTCCGTCACCGGATGGCGGCAAAGCCGGATTGGGAGCGCACCGCCATCGTCAGTCATTGGGGCTTCATCCGGGCGCTCACCGGGCTCCGGGTCCCCAACGGCCATCTCCTGCGCTTCGATCCTCATAGCCGGGTGGCCCGCGACCTGACGGCGAGCGATCTGGCGCCGCCGGGAGGAACGTGATAGCCAGAGCCGCGATTTTCACGCCAATAGCCTGACCGGAAAGACCTGCATGACCGACGAGACCATCGACGGCACCGGCCTGCCGCCGACGCCGCTGAAGCTCCTGACCCAGTATCTGAAGGACCTGTCCTTCGAAAACCCGGGCGCCCCCCAGGTCCATATCCTCCGGGGCGAGATGCCGCGGGCGCAGCTCAATCTCGACGTCCGCGCCCGCACCATCGCTCCTATGCAATATGAGGTCAGCCTGGTGCTGGGCATCTCGGCCACCCGGGAGCAGGAGACGGTCTATATCGTCGAGCTGGAATATGCCGGCCTCTTCGACGTCACCGGCATTCCGGAGGAGCATGTGACGCCGCTCCTCATGATCGAGGCGCCGCGGATCCTCTTCCCCTTCGCCCGCGAGGTGCTGGCCAAGGCGACCCGCGACGGCGGTTACCCGCCGGTGATGCTGAATCCCATCGACTTCCTCGCCGTCTTCCGCGAGCAGATGAAACGCCGCGAAGCCGAAGCCGGCGGCGCCACCGCCGCGACGGCTTAGGGGCATGACGAAATAGTAAGGTTTGGCTCGCCTCAGCTCCGCCAGAGAGGCTGCTTCAGGCTATCCAGCAAAGCGGCATGGGCGATGAGCTCTTCGGGCGTCGCCATATGGGCCCGCGGCGGGTGGGCGGGCCCGGCGGCCGCGGCGATGGCAGCAGCCGCGATCACCTCGGCCTGCACGAGATCGAAGCCCGCCTGGCGGCCGCCGATCAGCTCCAGATAGACCTCGGCCAGGAGCTCGGCATCGAGCAGCGCGCCATGCAGGCTGCGGGCCGAATTGTCGATGTTGAAGCGCCGGCACAAGGCATCGAGGCTGGCGGGCGCGCCCGGGTATTTGCGCCGGGCCATCTGCAGCGTGTCGACGGCGAGCGCGGTCTCGAGCGCCGGCATGCCCGCCCGGGACAGCTCGGCATTGAGAAAGCGTATGTCGAACTCGGCATTGTGGATCACCAGCGGTGCGCCGGCGATGAAGGCCAGCAACTCGTCGACGATCTCGTGGAAGCGCGGCTTGTCGGCGAGGAAGACGGCCGAGAGCCCATGCACCTCATAGGCATCCTCGGGCATGTCGCGATCGGGATTCAGATAGCGCTGGAAATGCCGGCCGCTGGGCAGATGGTTCACCAGCTCGAGACAGGCGATCTCGACCACGCGATGGCCGCTTGCGGGATCCAGGCCCGTGGTCTCGGTATCGAGGACGATCTCGCGCATCGGAATCCGCTTTAGCGCCGGGCCGCGCCGGGCGCAAGCGCGATGCGAGAAGACCCGGAAAATCGGGCCTCTTAGAGCGAGCCCTGCGTGGCCGAGCGCGGGATCGACTCGATCAGCCGGCGGGTATAAGGGTGCTGCGGATTGGTCATGATCTCCTCCGTCGGGCCGTGCTCGACGATCTCGCCCAGATAGAGAACATAGACCCGCTCGACCACTTGGCGCACCACCGCGAGATCATGGGTGATGAAGAGATAAGAGAGGCCGAGCTCCTCCTGCAGGCGCTTGAAGAGATTCAGGATCTGCGCCTGGACCGAGACATCGAGAGCCGAGACCGGCTCGTCGCAGACCAGGATGCGCGGGCTCACCGCGAGCGCCCGGGCGATGGCGACGCGCTGGCGCTCGCCGCCGGAGAGCGAGGCCGGCCGGCGGCCGGCATAGGCGGCCGGCAGGCCGACCTCCTCCAGCAGGTGGCGGATACGGGCCTCCACATCCTGGAGGGCTTCGGAATCGCCGGCGCGGATCGCCTCGAACAGGCAGCGCCGGACGCTGTGCTTCGGATTCAGGGTCGAATAGGGGTCCTGGAACACCATCTGGATCGAGCGGCGCAAGCGCACCCGGTCCTGCGGCGCCAATGCGGCGAAATCGGATGCCTCGATCCCGTCGATTCCGATGCGCCCCGCGCTGGGCGTTTCCAGGCCGACCAGGCAGCGCCCGAGCGTCGTCTTGCCAGAGCCTGATTCCCCGACCAGGCCGACGCTCTCCCCCAGCGCCACCTCGATCGAGACGCCCTTGAGGGCCTGCACCGGACGGCCGCCGCGGCCGTGAAAGGTCTTGGCCACCGCCTCGGCGCGGATGATGCGCGGCGGGCCATCCGCCGCGGCCGGCGTCGGCGCTGTCTCGTCGAGAGCGCGGTGGCGCAGTGCCCGCATCTCCCCGGCGATCTCCGCCCGGCGGATGCAGGCGCCGAGGCGGCCGGGTTCCTGCTCGGCGAGCGGCGGGGTCGCGGCGCGGCAGCGCGCCTCTGCCCAGTCGCAGCGCGGGGCGAAGGGGCAGCTTCCGGCGACATCCTCTGGCTTGGGCACCTGTCCACGGATGGCGATCAGCCGCGGCACGCGCCGGCTCGCCGGCGGCTCCGACAGCAGCAGGCTCAGGGTATAGGGATGGAGCGGATCGCGCTCGACATCGCGGGCGGCGCCGATCTCCAGCAAGGAGCCGGCATAAAGCACATGGACCCGATCGCAGGTGGAGAAGGCCAGCCGCAGGTCATGGGTGATCAGGATCAGGCTCATGCCGCGGCTCGCCTGGACGCGCTGGAGCAGCTTCATGATCTCGGCCTGGGTCGTCACATCGAGCGCCGTCGACGGCTCGTCGGCGATGAGGAGCTCGGGATCGCGGGCCAGTGCTGCCGCCAGCGCCACGCGCTGGGCCATGCCGCCGGAGAGCTGGA
>DATFRE010000157.1:0-9572 GCA_035263545.1 Dongiaceae bacterium | reverse complement strand
GTCGTTGCCGGTGCCCGATCCGGAGCCGCCGTTGTTGGCGCCGCCGTTACCAGGATTGCCAGCGTTGCCGTTACCGCCGCTGCCGCCTTGCCCGCCGCTGCCGCTGCTACCGCCGCCGTTGCCGGTTCCACCGCCGCCATTTCCATTGCCGTTGTCGGCGCCGCCGTTGCCGGTGCCCGGTCCGGAGCCGCCGCTGTTGCCGCTGCCGTTACCAGGATTGCCAGCATTGCCGCTGCCGTTACCGGACCCGGTGCCGCCTTGCCCCCCGCTGCCGTTGGTACCGCCGCCGTTGCCCGATCCGGAGCCGCCGTTTCCGCCCCCACCGCCTAAGCCGCCACCGCCGTCATTGTTTCCGCCGCTGGTACCCTGATGCCCAGCATTGCCGTTGGGCGAGCCCTCGCCGCGGCCCACCACCGGTGTGCCTCCCGCATTGTTCTCGCTGACGTCGTAATCGAGGGCAGTGGCGAAATCGGTCGGCACGCTGCCCAGGGAGACGGAGGTGGCCCTGCAGAGCGTGGAGACCTGGACGGCCTGTCCGCTGTTCTCGAGCACCTGCTGGGCACCGCCGCAGGGCGCAACATCGACCGCGCCTTCGAGGACGCCCAGAGTGGTGCTGCCGTCGGCGGCAACGGCGAGGATGAACTTGGTCCCGCGAATCGTGAGCGAGGTCGTGGGCGTGATCAGCCTGACCGCATCCTTGTTCTTGATGTCGCCGGTGATAAAGCGAAAGACCCCGGTCCCGAACTTGATCGCCGCATCCCCGGTGCCCGAGCTCGGGTCATAGACGAACTTATCGAGCAGGACGGTGGAGTTTGCCCCGACCTGGATCTGAGTCTTGTCCGCGAAGCGGATCACTGTGGAGGCAGAGCCAGGTGTTCTGACGGTCTCGCCGGCGAAGACGTCACGATTGAAGATCAGGTCATCGCCGCTGGCTGCCGCTAGCCGAAGACCAGTTGCTCCGTTGAAGTGTCGTTGGACCACGCTGCCGATTTGCGGGTCGGCCACTGCTGTCGAGGCGCATAGGACCAAAGCCGCAATACTGCAATACACTAAGAGATGTGAGGAGGTGCGCATCTCTTGCTCGTGAAAAAGTGGCCCATCGAAGCGTCGCCGCGGGCGGCTATTAACCTCTCGTGGCCACCGGGCCGGAAGTGTTTCTCATTGATTGGCGTTGGGTTGCGTTCAGATCGCACCACATATGCGGGCTTGAACTCGATCTCCCAGGATCGGTCATCCAAACACCGGCTCCCTTACGCCGACAGTTACTCAAAAGGCTTATGCGGCCGGGGTGCTTCGCTATTCCCGACGGGGTGGCTCCCTGGGGGGTCTTCGCCCGGCCATGACGGCGGAGAGGGCGAGCACGGTTCCCTGCCGGACAGCCCTGGAGACAAAGGAAGCTAGCGCGGCGTTGCGTCCTTGCTGCCGGGAAAACCGAGCCCGGCGAGATAAACCAGTACCCCCGCCTCGAGCAGCTCTTCCGCCGACATGGGCAGCTTGCGCCGGGCGCCGTCATCGCCGCGCCCGAAAAGGGAGGCGATGCCATGGGAGAGCGCCCAGACATGGAGCGCCATCATCAGGGCAGGCGGGCGACCGCTCACGGGCAGCATGGCGCAGAGCGTCTCCGAGGCCTTGCGCAGCACCGCGAAGGCCCGCTCCCCCGCCTCGCGCAGGGCGGGGTCGAGATCCAGCGGCAGCCCGGCCTCGAACATCGCGGAGTAGTAGGCGGGCTCCTTGCGGGCGAAGGCGAGATAGGCCCGGCCGACCTGCTCGAAGGCCGTCATAGGATCGGGCTTCCCATCCTTCCAGGCCTGGCTGAGCTCGGTCTCGAACAGCTCGAACCCCCGCCGCGCCACATCGGCCATCAGCGCATCGCGATCGCGGAAATGACGGTAGGGTGCGGCCGGGCTGACGCCGGCGGAGCGCGCCGCCTCGGCGAAGGTGAAGCCCGCGGGACCTTTGGCGGCGATGAGATCGAGGGCGGCGCGGATCAAGGCTTCGCGCAGATTGCCGTGATGATAGCCGCGGCGCTCCTTGTCCCCCGGGTCCCGATGCCAGCTCATGTGAATAGCTCTTACATGAGTCCGGCCGCTCTCGCAGCCATATTATTGCCTGCAGCCATATTATTGGTGGTGGGAGACCCTGCGTGGCGCGGCTTCGGCGCTTTCCGTATATGATGCCTCGCCATGACAGCCGGCGGATCCGTCCCCTTCGCCCTTCTCGGCCTCGACCATGTGGTGCTGCGCGTGCACGACATGGCGGGGCTGGAGCGCTTCTACTGCGAGGTCGTCGGCTGCACCGTCGAGCGACGCCGGCCGGAGCTCGGCCTGCTGCATCTCCGGGCTGGCCGGACGATGATCGATCTCGTCGATGCGGGCGGGCCTCTCGGCCGCGAAGGCGGCGGGCCGCCGGATCACGGCGGCCCCAATGTCGATCATGTCTGCCTGCGCGTCGAGCCGTTCGAGGCCGAGGCCATCGCGGCCCATCTGCGCCGCCATGGCGTCGAGCCCAGCGAGGTCGGAATTCGCTTCGGCGCCGATGGCGAAGGGCCGTCGCTCTATCTGCATGACCCCGAAGGCAACCGGATCGAGCTCAAGGGCTCGCCCGTCGCATGAGCCTCCGTCCATGAGCCAGCCGAACGATCTGCCCGCCACCCCGGCCAACTGGGCGGCGCTCACGCCGATCTCCTTCCTGAAGCGCACGGCGGAGGTCCATCCGCGGCATGTCGGCGTCATCCATGGCGAGCGCCGCTTCACCTGGGCGGAGGTCCATGAGCGCTGCCGCCGCTTCGCCTCGGCCCTCCAGCGCCTCGGAATCGCGCGCGGCGATACGGTCGCCGTCATGGCGCCGAACGTGCCGCTGCTGCTGGAGGCGCATTTCGCCGTGCCCATGGCCGGCGCTATCCTGAATGCGATCAACACCCGCCTCGACGCGGCGGCAATCGCCTATATCCTGGAGCACTCCGAGGCGAAGCTGCTGATCGCCGACACCGAGTATCACGGAGTGATCCGCAAGGCGCTGGCATCGCTCTCGCGCCCCACTCGGGTGATCGACAGCCACGATCCGGAGGGCCCGGGCGGCGAGCGTCTCGGCGAGATCGAGTACGAGGCTCTTCTGGCGGCGGGCGACCCCGCTTGCGAAGCCTTGCCGCCTGGCGACGAGTGGGACTCCATCGCCGTCAACTACACCTCGGGCACCACGGGTAATCCCAAGGGCGTGCTCTATCACCATCGTGGCGCCTATCTGAACGCGATCGGCAACACCCTGGTCTGGGATTTCGGCCGCCATCCGGTCTATCTCTGGACCTTGCCCATGTTCCACTGCAATGGCTGGTGCTTTCCCTGGACGGTGACGCTGGCCGCAGGGACCCATGTGTGCCTCAGGCGGGTGGACGGCCCCGGCATCCTCGCCGCAATCGCCGCCCATGAGGTGACCCATCTCTGCGGCGCGCCCATCGTCATGCAGATGATCCTGGAGGCGCTTCCCGCCAGCCATACCCCACAGGGCCGGCGCCTCAGGATGATGACCGCCGCCGCCCCGCCGCCCGCCGCCGTGCTCGCGGCGATGCAGAAGGCGGGCTTCGAGGTGACCCATGTCTATGGTCTGACGGAGGTCTATGGCCCCGCGGTGGTCTGCGCCTGGCACGAAGAATGGGACGAACTGCCCATTCAGGGCCAGGCGGATCTCAAGGCCCGCCAGGGCGTGCGCTATGAGGTGCAGGAGGGGCTGCAGGTCGCCGATCCCGAGACCGGCCAGCCCGTGCCCGCCGATGGCCAGACCCTGGGCGAGGTGATGATGCGCGGCAATATCGTCATGAAGGGCTACCTCAAGGATGCCGCGGCGACCGACAAGGCCTTTCGCGGCGGCTGGTTTCGCACCGGCGATCTCGGCGTGACGCATCCCGACGGCTATATCCAGCTGAAGGACCGCTCCAAGGACATCATCATCTCCGGCGGCGAGAACATCTCCTCGATCGAGGTCGAGAACGCGCTCTACAAGCATCCGGCGGTGGCCGTGGCCGCCGTCGTCGCGATGCCGGATGAGCGCTGGGGCGAGATTCCTTGCGCCTTCCTCGAGCTCAGGGCCGGCATGAGCGCGACGGCGGCCGAGATCATCGATTTCTGCCGGGAGAACATCGCGCGCTACAAGGTGCCGCGGCGCATCGTCTTCGCCGCCGTTCCCAAGACCTCGACCGGCAAGATCCAGAAATTCCGCCTGCGCGAGGAGGCAAAAAGGCTTGCAGCGGAGGCCGCGGCCGGCAAGGCATCGGCTTAGGACAGGGCACAAGACAAGGGGAGGCGGGCGTGAACGGACGCTTCTACACCATACGCGTGGCGGGCGCGAAATACGGGATCGGCTTCGGCTCTGCCCTTGCCATCGCCATCTCCTACAGCAACAACCACTCCATCCTATGGGCGATCATCCATGGGATCCTGAGCTGGATCTACGTGATCTACTTCGCCCTGTTTCATTGAGTCCCTCTCCCGCTCCGAAGCGCGGGAGAGGACGGATTCGTGTCAACCCCGCAACTTCCTCGCCCATGCCGCGAGCGCGGCCATGAGGTCGCGGACGAGGCCGCGGGCCGTCTCGTCCATCAGCCGGCCCTCGGAATCGAACTTGTTCTGCGCCTGGCCGATCAGCACCTCCGGCTTGTTCAGCGGATGCATGTCGAGGAAGACCATGCTGTGGCGCAGATGCATCTGGGAGCGGACGGTGCCGAAGAGCCCCTGGCTCGCGCCCATGATTGCGGCCGGCTTGCCGGCGAAGGGCTGGGGCTGGCGCCGCGAGATCCAGTCGATGGCGTTCTTCAACGGAGCCGGCATCGAGTGGTTGTATTCCGGCGTCGCGAAGAGCAGCGCGTCGGCGGCCGCGGTCTGGTCGCAAAGCCGCTCGACCTGCGCCGGCAGGCTGTCCTGGTGCAGATCGGCATTGTAGACCGGCAGGCCATCGATCTCGGCGACCTCGACGACCATGCCTTCGGGCGCCAGCCCGATCGCCGTCTTCAACAGCATGCGGTTATAGGAGGGTTTGCGCAGGCTGCCGCAGAAGGCGAGGGTCTTGACCGGTGTCGTTGTCATGGATGTCTCCGGATTTATTTAACCTGCCATGGGCGAGACTGGCAGAGGCGGCAATTGGCCTGTCGACGGGGCATGGCTCTGCCGCCCCGCCGGCGCTAACTTGCCCCGTCTCGCCGATGGAGGGAAGCTTCGATGCGCGCCCGCGAGCTGATGACCACGGAAGTCGCCTCGGTGCCACCGGAGGCAACACCCAAGGAGATCGCCCGGCTGCTGCTCAGCCGCGGGATCAGCGCGGCGCCCGTGGTCGATCGCACGGGTTCTCCGATCGGCATGGTCAGCGAAGGCGATCTCCTCGGCCGCGGCGAGCCCGGGCGCAAGCAGCGGCGTGACTGGTGGCTCGCCATGCTGGCGGAGGGGGAGCAGCTGAGCGAGGAGTATGTCGCGAGCCTGGGCGGCAAGGAGGCGACGGCCCGCGATCTCATGTCGGCGCCCCTCGTCACCGTGGAGGAGGACACCGAGGCCGCGGATATCGCTGCTCTCCTCGCCAATCATCGCATCAAGCGCGTCCCCGTGCTGCGCGAGGGCCGCATGGTGGGCATCGTCAGCCGGGCCGACCTGCTCCGGGCCCTGGTGCCGACGCCCCGGGAGCCGGGGCGGGCATCAGCGGATCTGCCGCCGCGTCGCCCGCCCATCACGCCCGCAAAGCCGTCGCCCGGGCCGGGCACGCGCGGCGCCGGTGCCGAGGATTTCCGCCACCTGGTGAGCGATTACGAGCATCTGCGCCAGCAACAGGCGGATGAGGCGCGCCAGGCCCAGGCGCTGGAGCGCCGCGCCCGGACAAAGGAGCTGATCGACCATCATATCGCCGACGAATCCTGGCAGCGCCTGATCCATCTTGCGCGCGAGGCCGCCGAGCACGGGGCGCGGGAGTATCTGCTGCTGCGCTTTCCGAGCGAACTCTGCACGGACAGGGGCCGCGCGATCAATGCTGCGGAAGCCGACTGGCCGGCGAGCCTGCGGGGTGAGGCAGCGGAGCTCCATCTGCGCTGGAAGCAGGACCTTCAGCCTCTGGGCTTCGCTCTGACCGCGAGAATCCTCGATTTCCCCGACGGCATGCCTGGCGATGCAGGATTGTTCCTGAGCTGGGGCTGACCAGCCGGGCGTGCGAGGCTAAGGCTTGTAGTATTCCGTGATCCAGCGGCGATCCTTCATCGTGGCGACGTCGTCATAGGCATGCTTGTCCGAGCGCTTCGGCATCTTCACCTTCGGCTTCTCGAGCTTCTCGTAGGGCAGCAGGTTCAGGAGATGGCGGACGCAGTTGAGCCGGGCATGCTTCTTCGAGTCGGAGTGCACGATATGCCAGGGCGCCCAGGGCGTGTCCGTCGCATCCAGCATCTGATCGCGGGCGTGGGAGTAGTCGTACCAGCGCCGGCGTGATTCGAGATCGGTCGGGCTCAGCTTCCACTGCCTGAGGGGATCCTCGATGCGCGCTTCGAAACGGCGCTCCTGCTCCTTCTCGCTCACCTCGAGCCAGTATTTGATCAGGCGAATGCCGTTCCCGACCATGATCTTCTCGAAGTTCGGGCAGAGGTTCAGGAATTCGCGATGCTGGTCATCGGTGCAGAAGCCCAGGACATATTCGACGCCGGCGCGGTTGTAATAGCTGCGGTCGAAGATGATGACCTCGCCCGCCGCCGGGAAATGCGGCAGGTAGCGCTGGATATAGAGCTGCGACTTCTCGCGGTCCGAGGGCGCGGGCAGCGCGACGATGCGGAAGACGCGCGGGCTGCAGCGCTCGGTAATCGCCCTTATCGTACCGCCCTTGCCGGCGGCGTCGCGGCCCTCGAACACGATGACGATCCGCTGTCCTGTCGCCTTGACCCAGTCCTGCACCAGGCAGAGCTCGGTCTGCAGATGGAGCATCTCCTTCTCGTACTCCTTGCGCTTCAGCTTTGGCGCGGGCTCCGGCGTTGCCTTGCTACGGGGTTTCTTGGCGTTCTTCTGTGCCATGTCACACCTGCCTACCAGCCCAGGAAGAAGCCGACATCGCCCAGCTTTCCGTCGGGATAGTTCAGAATCTGGGTCCGGGCCCTGAATCCCAGCGGCTTCAGATCGGTCTCGAAGAACTCATAGGCCTTCTTAGCGAACCCCTCCAGCGATTGCGGCCAGTCCGGCTCGCCGTTGTTGATGCGCCGGCCTTGGTCGTTGCAGTAGCTGGCGGGAAAGGTCAGGACCTGGATCTCATGCAGACCCTGCTCGGCCGCCCGCTTCACCGCCGCGTTGACCCGTGCTTTGACATCCGGATGGAGATCGCGTGAGACGAAGGCGTCGTGCAGCGCCCGCTTCTCCTCCTGATCCTTCTTGGTGCGGTCGAATTCCTCCTGGACCTTCGCCATATGGATTTTGTCGGTGATGCCCTTCAGATCACCGGGAGTCAGCAGCTTCTCAGCATTCATTGTCTACCTCCTGCTTCGATGACAAGGCCAACCCGCCGCCCGCGCATCAGCGAGCACAAGGGTAGGCACTTCGGATGGAGAGAATCACCGCATGCTCCGCCGGGTCGTGCAGCAGGGCGGGATGCTCGTTGACGTATTTCACGAAAAGATCGGCCCCTTCGCGGATCGAGATCTCGGTCCCCTCGGGCTTGCAATAGGGAGGCCGGAAGGCGGGGTCCACCTTCTTCGAGAAGTCCACGGCCTGGAGCGTCGACCAGATCGTGTTCTCGCAGGTCATCCGCGAGGGGTTCTCCGCATCCTCGAGACATAGGCCTCGCATTGCTGAAGCAGGGTCTCGGCCGTATTGGGCTGCTGCGCCGCCGAAGCCGATCCGGCCGCGAGAATCGCCGCCATGGCGACGATCAGAGCGGGGAGGCGGGTACTATTCCTTCTCACGCGGCGACTCCGGCATGGGGCGAGGACACGATTCATGTGAGGACAGCCCCCATCGAATAAGGCTTATTGTAACATGCGCGTTACGGTGTCAAATAGGCCAGTCCGATAGCACCTTGGGAGGGCTTGTATGGGGAAGGACGCGCCTTATAGCGACCTGTTTCGTGTGAGGCCGGGCCATAAGCTCAAGCTGGAGAAAGTCGATGCCGGCTTCAAGGGGCATCACGAGACCGAGGCGGCGGCCGCCGTTGAGATCGAACACTACCGCCAGAAGATGGCGAAGATGCAGTCGCTGCTCTATGCGGAGAAGAAGCACGCGGTCCTCATCGTCCTGCAGGCGCTCGACGCCGGCGGCAAGGACGGGACGGTCAATCACGTGTTCAGCGTGCTCAACCCCCAGGGCGCCCGGGTGGTCGGCTTCAAGCAGCCGACCTCGGAGGAGCTGGCTCACGACTTCCTCTGGCGGATCCACCCCCATGTGCCGCTCAAGGGGGAGATCACCGTCTTCAACCGCTCGCACTATGAGGATGTCCTCGTCACCCGCGTCCACAAGCTGATCGACAAAGAGACCTGGGAGAACCGCTACAAGCGCATCCGCCACTTCGAGGAGCTTCTGGCCCATAACGGGACCCATATCCTGAAATTCTTCCTCCATATCAGCGCGGAGGAGCAGCTCGCCCGCTTCGCCCAGCGGCTGGAGGACCCGCAGCGCAACTGGAAGATCAGTGAATCCGACTATGCCGAGCGCGCCTATTGGGACGACTACATGGCCGCCTTCGAGGATGCGATCACGGCGACGACCGCGAGGCACGCACCCTGGTTCGTGATCCCGTCGAACCACAAGTGGTTCCGCAATCTGGCGGTCTCTCAGATCATCGCCGATACCATGGAGGGCCTGGACATGGCCTACCCGGCGCCCAAGGTCGATCTGGCCGATATCCGGCGCAAGTATCACGCGGCGGAGCAGGCGGAGCGCCACGGCAAGCGGAGCGGGAAGAAGCGCGGCTAGCCCTGGCCACGGTTTGATCTCGAGCAAGGGATATCATGACGGTGAAGATTTCCTGCGGCACGCAGCTCATGCACCTGCTGCGCGCCCATGGTGTGGACACCATCTTCGGCATGCCCGGCGTGCATACGCTGGAGGCCTATCGCGGCATCGAGGCGGCGGGCATCCGCCATATCGGCGTCCGGCACGAGCAGGGGGCGGGGTTCATGGCCGACGGCTATGCCCGGGTCTCCGGCAAGCCCGGCGTCTGCCTCCTGATCACCGGCCCGGGTGTCACCAATGCCGCCACCCCGATCGGCCAGGCCTATTCGGATTCCCAGCCCATGCTGGTCATCTCCAGCATCGCCGCGACCGGCGATCTCGGCATGGGCCGCGGACGGCTGCACGAGATCCGCGACCAGGCCCGGGTCACGGAGCCGCTGACGGCCTTCTCCACCGTCGCCATGAATGTCGAGCAGGTGCATGAGCTGACGGCCCGCGCCTTCGCGCTCTTCGCCAGCGCCCGCCCGCGCCCGGTGCATATCTCGATCCCCCTCGATGTGCTGACCATGCCGGACGAGGCGAAGCCCCGCCGGCGCCCGGCCCCGCGCCTTCCGCTGCCCGAGCCCACGGATATCGAAGCCGCGGCGGGTCTTCTCGGCCGGGCCAAACGGCCCGTCATCA
>DATFRE010000156.1:0-4326 GCA_035263545.1 Dongiaceae bacterium | reverse complement strand
TCTGATGATCGCCTGGCTCGATCCGCGGGTGCGCCATGGCCTCCAGCGCTAGCGAGACCGCGACCGCCCGGCCGCGCCGGCGGCGGCGAAGCGCGCTCCGCCGCCTGCTCGCCGAGCCGCTCGGCGTCATCGGGCTGGTCCTCGTCGTGGCGGTGCTCCTGATCGCAGTCTTCGCCCCCTTCGTCGCCCTCCATAGCCCGATCGCGCTGGCGCCGATCAACCGCTTCCTGCCGCCGAGCGAGGAGCATCTCCTCGGCACCGACCATCTGGGGCGCGATCTCTTCGCCCGCGTCGTCTATGGCAGCCGGATCGCGCTCTCTGTCTCCCTCGGCGCCACCCTGCTCTCGCTGCTGCTGGGCGTGACCACCGGCCTCATCGCCGGCTATGGGCCGCGCTGGCTGGACAATGCCCTGCTGCTCGTCTTCGACGCGCTCAAGTCCTTCCCAACGGTCATGCTGGCGCTCGCCCTCGTGACGCTGGTCGGCCCCAGCCTCGATGCCGTGATCCTGGTGGTAATCATTTCCGCTGCACCCTCCTACGCCCGGATGGCGCGGACCCAGACCCTCTCGGTGCGCCATGCGGAGTTCGTGCTTGCTGAGCGCTCGCTGGGCGCGGGCTCGGGACGGATCATCGCCACCCACATCCTGCCCAATATCATCGGCCCGATCCTGATCGTCGCCTCCATGGATATCCCGGTGGTAGTGGCGATCGAGGCCGGAATGAGCTTCCTCGGCCTGGGCGTCCGGCCACCGACCCCCTCCTGGGGCAGTATCCTCAACGATGGTTTCTCCTACATCCGGGAGTCCCCCTGGCCGGTGATCGCCGGCGGGCTTCCCATCATCATCACTACGCTCGGCTTCACCTTCCTCGGCGAGGCGCTGCGCGACACCTTCGATCCCAAGCGCGCGGGGAGCCGCTGATGGCGACGCCGGCCCTTGCCATCGAGCATCTCGACCTCGCCTACCGCACCGACGAGGGCATGCTCCATGCGCTGCGGGACGTCTCTCTCGAGGTGGCGCCCGGGGAGATCGTCGGCATCGTGGGCGAGAGCGGCTGCGGCAAATCGAGCCTCATCCAGGCGATCCTGCGGCTGATGCCGGCCAATGCCGTGATCGAGCGCGGGCGCATCGCGCTCGCCGGCCAGGATCTGCTGGCGCTCGACGCCGATTCCATGCGCCGGCTGCGCGGGGATCGGATTTCCGTGGTGTTCCAGGACCCCATGACGGCCCTCAATCCGGTGCTCTCCATCGGCCGGCAGATGATGGACATCCAGTACCGGCGCGACGCAAGCCAGCCGGCCAAGCGGGCGCGCGCCGTTGAGATGCTGCGCCGGGTGCGCCTGTCCGATCCCGAGCGCCGCCTGGAGCAGTACCCTCATGAATTCTCGGGCGGCATGCGCCAGCGCATCGTCATCGCCATGGCCCTGATGGCGGAGCCCGAGCTTCTGATCGCCGACGAGCCGACCACGGCGCTGGACGCCACCCTGGAGCTCGCCACGATCGAGCTCCTGAAGACCCTGCAGCGCGAGATCGGCTGCGCCATCCTCTTCGTCTCCCACCATCTGGGCGTTATCGCCGAGCTCTGCGACCGGGTGAGCGTCATGTATGCCGGCGAGGTGGTGGAAACCGGCGACATCCGCTCGGTCTTCCATCAGCCGCGCCATCCCTATACGGAGCGCCTTCTCGCCTGCGACCCGGCGCGCATGGCCGAGCGCTCGCGCCGCCTGCCGACCATCCCGGGCGAGCTGCCCGATCTCGTCAACCTGCCCGCGGGCTGCGTCTTCGCCGAGCGCTGCCCCGCGGCCTTCGCGCCCTGCCGCGGCCTTCCGCCGGAGTTCTACCGCCTCGCGGGCAATCGGGCCGCGCGCTGTTATCTCAGCCGCGGGGAGGCGCTGTCGTGAGCACGCTGCTGGAGGTCCGCGATCTTGTGGTGCGCTACGGCCCGCGGCGGTCGCTCGCGAGCCTCGTCACCGGGCACAGCCATGGCGTGACCGCGGTGGCCGGCACCTCCTTCACCATGGCGGCGGGCGAGACTTTCGCCCTTGTCGGGGAGTCGGGTTCTGGCAAGACCACGCTGGCCCGCGCTCTGGTGGGGCTGGCGCCTGCGGCCGCCGGCGAGGTCCTGTTCCAGGGCCGATCGACCCTGGGTCTCAGCGGCACAGCCCTCAAACGCCTGCATCGCGACATCGCGATGATCTTCCAGGATCCCGTCGGTTCGCTGAGCCCGCGCTTCACCGTGCGGGGCCTGCTGGCCGAGCCCTTCCGCATTCACGGCCTGGCAGACCGCGGTCTCGACGCGGAGGTCGAGCGGTTGCTGGGCCTCGTCGGCCTGCCCCGCGGTGTCGCCGAGCGCCTGCCCCACCAGCTTAGTGGTGGCCAGGCGCGGCGCGTCGGCGTCGCCCGCGCCATCGCCCTCTCGCCCAAGCTCGTCATCGCCGACGAGCCGACGGCGGGCCTCGACGTCTCGGTTCAGGGGGAGGTCCTCAATCTCTTGAACGACCTGCGCGAGAAGCTCGGCATCTCCATGCTCATTATCACCCACAATCTCAACGTCGTGCGCCACGTGGCCGACCGCATGGCCATCATGTATCTGGGCCGCTTCGTCGAGCTGGGATCGACCGAGGTGGTCTTCGCCGGCCCGCGCCATCCCTATGGCCTTGCCCTCCTCTCGGCTAATCCAGAGCCCGATCCGGATGCCCGGCCCCAGCGCCTCGCGCTCGAAGGCGAGGTGCCAAGCCTGCTCGACCGGCCGCCCGGCTGCGAGTTCCACGGCCGCTGCCCTTTCGTTCGCGACCGCTGCCGCCGAGAGGCGCCGGCCGTCGCCACCGATCCGGACGGACGTCTCTACACCTGTCACTACCCGCTCGCTCCCGAAGCCGCACAGCTCAGAGGCATCACCCATGTGGCTCAAGAACGCCCAGATCTACGATAGCCGGTCCCGCCGCTTCCGCCGCGGCGACATCGAGGTCGCCGGAGAGCGCATCGCCAGCCTCGGCGGCAAGGCGCCGGCCAAGGCCGAGGCGATCGACATGGACGGAGCCTTCCTGCTGCCCGGCTTCTTCGACTGCCATGTCCACATCTGCGTGCCGACGGACGCTCCCGATCCCAGCCGGCTCTGGGTGAATGCGCTGCCGGGCGAGATCGCGATCTACGCAGCCCGGGCGGCGCGGCGCCTGCTGATGTGCGGCATCACCACGGCACGCGAGGTCGGCGGCTGGGACTATCACGAGATCGCGGTGCGCGAATCCATCGGCGCCGGGGTGATCGAGGGGCCGCGGCTCTACTGCGCCGGGAGGATCCTGACCATCACCTCCTCCACCACGCCCTACTATCGCGGCATGTATGAGGAGGCCGACGGCCCCGAGGAGGTGAGGAAAGCCGCCCGCAAGCAGCTGGCGCAGGGCGCCGATCTGATCAAGATCCTCGCCACCGGCGCCGTCACCTCGACGAAATACGAGAAGGCCGACGCGATCCAGTACCGGCCGGAGGAGATCGCAGCAGCCGTTGCCATCGCGCGAGACAACCTGACCCATGTTGCCGCGCATGCCCATGCCAATGAGGGGATCCGCAACGCGGTCGAGGCCGGCTGCCGCTCCATCGAGCATGGCAGCTTCGGCGACGAGGCCACCTATCGCCTCATGGCCGAGCGTGGCACCTATCTGGTGCCGACCCTCTGCACCGCGGCGGCCATGTTCAGGGATCCGAACTTCGCCGGGCGGGTGCCGCCCCGCTTCAGGCAACGCTATGAGAAAGTGCACGCCACCCGCGTGACCAATATGAAGCTGGCCCGGCGCTGTGACGTGCGCATGGCCATGGGCACCGACGCCGGCACGCCGGGCAATCACTGCGGCGACAACATGCAGGAGCTCGAGGTAATGGTCGAGGAGGCCGGATTCCCACCGGCCGAGGCAATCCATGCGGCGACCCTGGGCGCGGCGGATATGATGGGGCTGGTCGGCGATCTCGGCTCCCTCGAAGAGGGGAAAATCGCCGATGTCATCGCCACCGCGACGGACCCGCTGAAGAACATCGCCGCCCTGCGTCAGGTCGGCCTCGTCATGAAGGGCGGCCGAATCCATAAGCAGAATGGCATCCCACTGCCGTTTGTCTGAGACAGCTCACTCGGCGGCGTTCACAATCC
Source organism: Dongiaceae bacterium (assembly GCA_035263545.1). Lineage (GTDB taxonomy): Bacteria > Pseudomonadota > Alphaproteobacteria > Dongiales > Dongiaceae > DASXQK01. Next base: position 186 of record DATFRE010000156.1, on the reverse strand, counting down.
CGCAGCTAGTGCTCGCCTGGACAAGGCCATAGCCGAAGGTGGGACTACGGCCGCCGGAGGTCAGCGCCCTGGCCTTCGCCGCCAAGCGCAGGCGCAGGACATCGGCATTGGCCGGCGCGCCGGCATGATCTCCAGCGCCGCCGTGCCCAGCGCAAAGCGCGCGGCGAAGGAGGTGCCGGTCTCATA
>DATFRE010000155.1:0-3435 GCA_035263545.1 Dongiaceae bacterium | reverse complement strand
ATTCGCCGCCGACCGCGAGCCCCTGCAGGATGCGGCAGAGCAGCATCAGTACCGAGGCGACGACGCCGACCTCGTGATAGGTGGGCAACAGACCGATGGCGAAGGTCGGGATGGCCATCACCACCACCGACCAGAGCAGCGAATGCGCGCGGCCCACGCGGTCGCCGATATAGCCGAAGAAGACCGCACCGAGCGGCCGCATGAAGAAGCCGACGGCGAAGGCGCCGAAGGCGGCGATCAGAGAGACTGTGGGATCATCGGCGGGAAAATAGAGCTGCCCGATGGTGCGGGCGAAATAGCCGTAGACCGCGAAGTCGTACCATTCCATCACATTGCCGGCGATTCCAGCCGTGATGACACGGCGGTGCGCCCGCCGCTCTTCTGCGCTCAGCGTCGATGTCGTCATGGATGCTTCCCTGTCCCGCCCGGCGTCTCTCGCGCCGGTTCGGCCCGATCTCCGCTCGACCCGGCAAGATAGTGAGAATTGGAATCGGCCGCAAATGGCCAGGCCGCCGCGATGGCAGGGGCCTCGGCCGGCAGGCTATAGTACCGCTATCCACAGGTTTCACGGGGCAAGGTGACAGCAATGCGCGGTTGGAAGCTCTTCCTGCCTCTCCTGGCTCTCGCGGCCGCCATGCTGCCTGCCGGCGCCGAGGCGCAGGACCCGCAGGCGGTGCCGTGCGACGGCTTCATCATCGGCTATGACGGTCCGGCCAAGCAGCGCAGCTGCGTCATCGTCAAGGTCAACCAGGGCATGCAGACCTACAAATCCTCTCAGCTCACCGCCATCGACCATGCCTTCTTCATCCTGACCTACTACATCGAGAGCGGCTTCAAGACCTACCTGCCTCAGCACACGCTGGAGGAGATGACCGACAGCAGCCAGATCTTCAGTCAGACCGGCGACTGGCGCGAGCCGCAGACCATCCAGGGCTTCGACGTTGCCGTCTTCACCGGCGTGCTGAAGGGCCGCGAGATCGCCTCACTCTGCGCGGTGATTTCTCGCTATAGCGGCGATCCTGGAAACCAGGTCGACTATTCCCTGGGGCCAGGCTTCAAGAACCATTTCACGGGGTATTATTGCGCAGTGATCCAGAGCCTGACGCCCGAGCAGCAGGGCGACGGTTTTTACGCCCTGGTCCGGGACGTGATCGGCAAGCTGAGGCTGCCGCCCGTCGATCAATAGGGAGGTGCCTGCGACGGGCTTGAAAATGAGGCAGGGCACACGATTTGAGAGCCTGGCCCAGAACGCGCCAGGAACAGCCATCCCGGGCGACCGCAGCAGACGATCCTCCAGGGCGACAGCCCGAGGCGACATCCAGGCGGCAAGAGAGACGCCAGCTTCCCGATGAAATCCACCGGTCTGTTCGATAATCCCCTGCGCTGGGGCGCGGAGCGGGCGGAGGAGGCCGTCGAGGGTGTTCTCGACTGGGCCAATGAGCGCACCGTCCGGCTGGCGGTGACCGGCCTCAGCCGGGCGGGCAAGACCATCTTCACCACCGCCCTGGTCCATAATCTGATCCGCTTTCCCGGACGGCGGCAGATCCTCCCGGCCATTGCCGATATCGACAACATCGTCTCGGTGATCGAGCGGCCGCAGCCCGATCCCGAGCTCGCCACCTTTCCCTATCTTGCCAATCTCGGAGCACTCACGGCCGACCCGCCGCGCTGGCCGCCCTCCACGGATCAGCTTTCGGAGATCCGCATCGAGCTGCATTACCAGCCGAGCTCCTGGCTGCGCCGGCAGATCAACCGGCAGGCGGTGCTCAACATCGACATCGTCGACTATCCCGGCGAGTGGCTCCTCGACCTGCCCTTGCTGGAGATGAGCTTCGAGGCCTGGTCGGCGAAGATGCTGAGCCTCGCCGAGCGCGAGCCGCGCCGGAGCCTCAGCACCGCGTGGCGGTCGGCGCTTGCGGAGACGAAGCTCGGCGAGCCTGCGGAGGAAGCGGAGATCCGCCACCTCTCGGCACTCTACCGGGAGTATCTCAAGGAATCGACAAAGCCCTCCCTCGGCCTCACCCTCATCCAGCCGGGCCGCTTCCTCACCCCCGGGCATTGGGATCTCGAGGCGCCCGCCCTCAATTTCTGCCCGCTGCCGTCGCCCGGTGCAGCCGAGCCGGGCCGGCGCTCGCTCTATGCCACCATGGCCGACCGCTACGAGATCTATCGGCGCCGCGCGGTGGGCGAGTTCTACGAGAAGCATTTCAAGGATTTCGATCGCCAGATCGTGCTGGTCGATCTGCTGCGCAGCCTGAAGGCGGGGCCTGACGCCTTCGATGAGGCGCGCGAGACCATGTCCATGATCCTTGGCAGCTTCGAGCATGGCCGCAGCGGCCTCCTGGCCCGCCTCGGCCTGCCCTGGGTCCGGCATCGAATCGACCGTGTCTTGTTCGCGGCCAGCAAGGCCGATCACGTCTCGCGCAGCCAGCAGGGCAATCTGGAATCACTGCTCCAGGATCTGCTCGATCGCGCCGGGCGCGAGATCAAGGCGAAGACCATCGAGACCAAGGTGCTCGCCCTCTCGGCCATGCGCTGCACCGCCGACCGCGTCGCCGAGGCGGACGGCCATCGGCTCAGCGTGGTGGTCGGAATTCCCGTTGGCGCCGATCACGAGCGGGCGCTGTGGACCGGCGAGGTGCCGGACCGCATGCCGTCGCGCAGCGGCTGGCATGAGGAGGATTATCGCTTCATCGATTTCCTGCCCAAGCGCCTCGCTCCCGGCGCACCCCAGGGCTTCGATCACATCCGCCTCGACGAGGCGATCCGCTATCTCATCGGGGACCGCCTTTCATGAGCCGGGGGCCCAAGCCGTATGAGACGGCGGCCGATCGTGTCCGGCTCCATCATCTGCCGGGGGATGAGCCGCCGGCAGACGCCCTGGCGCCCGCGCCACCGCCGCGGGAATTCGGCCTCGACGAGATCAGCCTGCTGGAGGAGAGCGGTGAGCTGCCGATTTCGATCGAGCCCGCCCGGAGGCGATCGGGATTCTGGAGCGCGGGCACGGCATTCGCTTTGGCCTTCACTCTCTTTGCCGTCGGATTCCTCGCCTATGAGTCGATCCGGGCCGTGCTGGATGCGCTCGTCTGGTGGGCACCTTCGGGCATCCTGCTGGGGCTGCTGCTGGCCGGCTTGGTCGCGACTGGGGTCTTCGCCATCGGCGCCGAGCTGGGGACGATCCGGCGCCAGCTTCGCTCCCTCGGGCGCATCGAGGCGGCGCGCAAGGAAGCTGATTTCCTGCGGCAAAGCCGGGGTCACGACCAGGGCATCGCCTTCGCCGCCCGCGTCACCCGGCTCTACGAGCCGCGTCCGGCCATGGCCGAGGCGATCCGCGACTTCCGCCAGAGCCTCCACTCGAACCTGCGCGATCACGAGGTGGTGGCGAGGCTCTCGGCCCAGGTTCTGCGCCCCCTCGACGAGGAGGTGCGGGACTGC